>NZ_JBVBUV010000083.1:0-15805 GCF_057445395.1 Litorivivens sp. | reverse complement strand
TGCGTTAAAGCGCTCGCCGGTCTGAAAATAGCGACGCGCAGCTCGTGCGCCGATGGCTTGAATTACATAGGGGCTGATAGTGGCAGGTATCAGACCTATTTTTACTTCACTCAGGCTGAAACTGGCTCTTGTAGTGCCTACAGCTATATCGCAGCAACTGACTAAGCCAACGGCGCCACCGAAAGCGGCGCCCTGAACTCTCGCGATGGTTGGCTTGGGGAACTCGTTGAGCACGCGGAGCATTTCCGCGAGTTGGCTCGCGTCCCGTTCGTTTTCGGCGTGGGTGTAGTTGGCCATGCGTTGCATCCAGCTCAGGTCGCCACCGGCGGAGAAGCTTTTGCCTTCACCGGCGAGGATCAGTACGCGAACTGCTGGGTTGCTTGCTAAAGCGCTTACAGCTTCGGCGATTTCGAGGATTAGGGTGTCGTCGAAGCAGTTGTGCTTTTCGGGGCGGTTTAGGGTGACTGTGGCCACGCCCTTATCGTCGATGTTTGTTCTGAGGTAACTCATGGTTTTTGCTCTGTTCGTTGCCTTGCTAAATTTTTAGTGCCGGTTTCGCCTGCTGGCGAGTTACTTCTTTTTTTGCTTGTCCAAAAAAAGAAGTAACCAAGAAAAAAAGGACACCCCTGTTCCGACGCCCTTCGGGTTCCCTGCGATGCTCGATCAACAACGGTCGCTGCGCAACTCGACCTTCGCGGCTATCGCCGCTACGGGACTCGAACAATGCTCGCTCTTTCCCGTTGTTGCTCTGCGCTTCTCGGCGCCTCCAAAGGGGAGTCGGGGGTGCCTACTGTTGGTTCTGTGGCACTGTTCGATCCAGCTCGGCAAGCCCCCTTTGGAGCAGCTGAGCACTGGAGCAGCCGGTGGATGAAGCAAACGGGTGTCTGAGCCCGATAGGGCGAGTTTCCGTTTGCGCCACCGGATGCGAAGCGCGCAAGGGATCGGTTGGAGCGCAGCGGAGACCGACTGCGGAACAGGGTGCCCTTTTTCTTGGTGACTTCTTTTTGGGCATGCAAAAAGAAGTCACTCGCCCAACAGGGCGAAACCTGTTCCATCACCAACCATCGCTAACGCGACAGCGTCCAATTACATCCGGAAAACCCCAAACTTAGTCTCCTCAATCTCCCGATTAAGCGACGCCGCCAAACTCAATCCCAATACCCTACGAGTATCCGCAGGATCAATAACCCCATCATCCCAAAGCCGCGCCGAGGCATAATAAGGATGCCCCTGATGCTCATACATCTCCAGTGTAGGCTTCTTGAATTCAATCTCTTCTTCGGCAGACCATTCCTTGCCTTCGCGCTCAAGCTGATCGCGCTTGATCTGCGCCAGGACACCGGCGGCCTGTTCGCCGCCCATCACCGAGATGCGGGCATTCGGCCACATGAACATAAAGCGCGGGTCGTAGGCGCGGCCACACATTCCGTAGTTGCCGGCGCCAAATGAACCGCCAATCAATACGGTGAGTTTGGGTACCTGGGCACAGGCTACGGCGGTAACCATTTTGGCGCCGTGTTTTGCGATGCCGCCGGTTTCGTACTGTTTACCCACCATAAAGCCGGTGATGTTCTGTAGAAAGATCAAGGGAATTTTGCGCTGGGCGCACAGCTCTACAAAGTGGGCGCCTTTCTGGGCAGACTCGGAAAACAGTATGCCGTTATTGGCCACAATGCCAACGGGCATGCCGTACAGGCGAGCAAAGCCACAGACCAGGGTGGTGCCGTAAAGCGCTTTGAACTCGTCGAACTCTGAACCGTCGACAATGCGCGCAATCACTTCGCGTACGTCGTAGGGTTTGCGAGTGTCTTTTGGAATCACGCCGTAAATTTCTTCCGGGGCGTATAGCGGTTCTTTTGACTCGGTTATATCCAGCTGTTGTGGTTTGGTGCGGTTCAAGCGCGAAACGGAGTTGCGGGCTAGTTGCAGGGCGTGGTGATCGTTATTGGCGTAGTGATCGGATACACCGGAGGTTTTGCAGTGCACGTCGGCGCCGCCGAGTTCTTCGGCGGTAACCACTTCCCCTGTTGCAGCTTTTACCAGCGGTGGGCCGGCGAGAAATATAGTGCCCTGATTTTTAACAATGATAGATTCATCGGCCATGGCGGGAATATAGGCGCCGCCAGCGGTGCACGAGCCCATCACGACGGCAATTTGCGGAATACCCTTTGCCGACATATTGGCCTGATTGAAGAAGAAACGGCCGAAATGGTCGCGGTCCGGGAACACGTCATCTTGACGGGGCAGGTTGGCGCCACCGGAGTCCACCAGATAGATACAAGGCAGATTGTTTTCAGCGGCGATGCTCTGGGCGCGCAGATGCTTTTTAACGGTCAGGGGGTAATAGGAGCCACCTTTCACGGTTGCGTCGTTGGCAACAATCATACATTCCTGACCGGCGACACGACCCACACCGGTGATGATGCCGGCTGCAGGTACATAATCGTCATACACTTCCCAGGCCGCCAATTGCGATAGTTCCAGAAAGGGTGAACCGGGGTCGAGCAGGGCGTTGATACGCTCGCGGGGGAGCAGCTTGCCGCGCTCGGTATGGCGCTTCTGGTATTTCTCGCCGCCGCCGAGACTGATCTGGGCGATCTTGGCGCGCAGGTCGTCAACCAGTGCCTGCATGTGTGTCCGGTTGGCTTCGAAGTCTTCGGAGCGCGGATTGATTGTGCTGTTAATGATCATTGCCTTTTTCCTTTTAAACTCTGGCGAGTTTTTTCGCGGGCCCGCCCGCGAACAGAATTACCCGCCAGGCCTCACGCAGTTTCCTTAAACAGTTCCCGACCAATCAGCATGCGGCGAATTTCGGATGTACCAGCGCCTATCTCATAGAGCTTGGCATCGCGCAAGAGCCGCCCAGTCGGGTATTCATTGATATAGCCATTGCCGCCCAGTGTCTGGATGGCTTGTAGCGCCATCTGCGTAGCGCGCTCGGCGGTGTAAAGAATTACGGCTGCAGCATCCTTGCGGCTTTCTTCGCCGCGATCGCAGGCGCGCGCTACCGCATAAAGATAGGCGCGGCTGGCATTGAGCTCGGTGTACATGTCGGCGACCTTGCCCTGCATAAGCTGGAATTCGCCAATGCTCTGACCAAACTGCTTGCGGTCATGAATATAGGGCACCACTACATCAAGACAGGCCTGCATAATGCCGACCGGGCCGCCAGACAGAACGGTGCGTTCGTAGTCGAGACCACTCATTAATACGTTTACCCCACGGCCTTCACCACCGAGTATATTTTCAGCGGGTACTTCGCAGTCTTCAAATACCAGTTCGCAGGTGTTGGAGCCGCGCATGCCCAGCTTGTCGAGTTTCTGTGCGCGGGAGAACCCGGGGAAATCGCGCTCAACAATAAATGCGGTCATGCCGCGCGGACCGGCGTCGATATCGGTTTTGGCGTAGATCACATAGACATGGGCGTCAGGGCCGTTGGTAATCCACATTTTGTTGCCGTTGAGAATGTAGCGGTCGCCTTTTTTCTCGGCGCGCAATTTCATGCTAACAACATCGGAACCCGCATTGGGTTCAGACATGGCCAGTGCGCCGACGTGCTCGCCACTGCACAGTTTGGGCAGGTATTTGCGGCGCTGTTCGTCGGTGCCGTTTTTGAAAATTTGGTTTACACACAGGTTGGAGTGCGCGCCGTAGGACAAACCGACCGAGGCCGAAGCCCTGCTGATTTCTTCCATTGCTACGCAGTGGGCGAGATAGCCCATATTGCTACCGCCGAATTCTTCACTGACGGTTACCCCGAGCAGGCCCAGGTCGCCGAACTTCTTCCACATGTCCATGGGGAATTCGTTGTCGCGATCAATAGCCTCAGCGCGCGGCGCCAGTTCCGTCTGGGCGAGGTTATAGGTCATATCGCGCAGCATCTCGATATCTTCGCCGAGACCAAAATTCAAAGTGGGGTACGGTGTGTTCATGGTTTGCCCTTCCAAAAATAGTTATATGGATGTGGTGACGTGTTTCATAAGTGTCAGTGCATCGGCGCAACGCGCCTCGGCTTCATCCAGCTCGCGCATCATAGTGTGCAAGTCGTGTAGTTGTTGCTTGAGGTGTTCGCGTTTCTCGCGAATCTTGTCGATCAGGGTTTGCAGTTGTTGGCTGTTGTCCTGATCCGGGTGGTACATCTCGATGATGTCCTTGCTTTCTTCCAGCGACAGGCCGAGGCGCTTGCCACGCAGAATCAGAATCAGTTTGACCCGGTCGGCCGCACTGTAGATGCGGGTCTGGCCATTACGTTTGGGCTGGAGTAGCCCTTTTTCCTCGTAAAACCGGATGGCACGGGTGGTAATGCCGAATTCCTCTGCCAGCTGAGAGATGGAATAGGAGCGTTGCTTGGTGGAGGTGGTCACGTGGGTAACCCCGGTTTTATACGATGAAGGGATTCTAGCCCCTAGTTTACGTTAACGTCAACGTTAGTGTTGTGTGATTTTTGAACTGGGAGTGTGCGCGCTGGCCTGGCCCTTGTGGCAGCTTTCCTTGCAAGCGAATCGGTGCAGGGTTTCAGTGACATTCGCGAGCAGGGCAAAGGTTGCCCCGCCTGCTCCCACCTGCTGGTCTGACCTGTCGCGGGAGCTTGCCCCGCAAGCGAAGTGGTTGCTTGGTCGTCGGCAGGAGTAGCCCGATGCCTCAGATGAAACCTTGTTCATAGACCGGATGGGTCGGCCGGGCTAGCCTGTGCAAAAAGGAGAATCCCATGCCTGTGAGTCATCACCACGCCACCATCAACGGTATTCACACACATTGGGTTGAAGCCGGTAAAGGCATTCCGGTCGTGCTCTGTCACGGCTTCCCCCACCTCTGGTTCAGCTGGCACCGCCAGATCAAGGCCCTCAGCGAAGGTGGCTATCGGGTGATTGCCCCGGATATGCGCGGTATGGGCCAGACCGAGGCGCCGCCTGATAAGGAGGTCTACGGCGTTGCCGCGATTACCGGCGATTTGCTGGGACTCCTCGATCATTTGAGCGTGGAAAAGGCCGTTTTCGCCGGTCTCGATTTTGGCGCCTTTGCCATTTACGATCTGGCCCACCTGCACCCTGAGCGGGTGCTTGCGGTGATCGGGCTGGAAAACCCCGCTGCGCCCCACAATCCCGAAGTGCCGCCTTTGACTGAATACGCAGAGATGGCAAAAGAGCACTTTTTGCATATCGACTACTTCCGGGAGGTAGGACCGGCTGATCGTGATCTGGCGGCTGAACCGCGCCTTTTCCTGCAGAAGGTGTTTTGGGCGCTGAGTGGTGAAGGCGACTATTTCGCGACCTGGAAGTACCCACCGTCGGCCACCTATATAGAAGCGATGAACGAGGCGCCACCGCTGCCCTGGCCTTGGTTAAGCGAGCTGGAGTTTGAGTTTTTTCACAGTGAATACGCCCGCACGGGATTTACCGGGGGGCTTAACTGGTATCGGGCGATGGATATCAAGTGGCAGGAACGTAAGGCTCTTGAGGGCAAGCAGTCACCGGTGCCCGCCTATTTTCTTGGCAGCGAGTTTGACGTGGATCTGGAAGGCTTTCATGGTGATGATCCAATCAGCCTGATGCGCGCCCAGTTTCCGGATCTCAGGAGGGTGGAAATGATTCCCGGTGCCGGGCATCTGGTGCAGCTGGAAAAATCTGAGGAGGTAAACCGAATTCTGCTGGATTACCTCGCTGATATAACCCAAGCCCTTAGCGTATAAGTGCCTGAATCTGCTCGCGCAGCCAGCGGTTCCCCGGGTCGTTGTCCACGTTCCGGTGCCAGTAAAGGTAGGCGTCAAAGGCCATAGTTTTGAAGGGCAGGGGGAGCATCTTCAAGCCGTACTGTGGGGCCAGCTCCCGGGCATAGTTTTCTGCCAATGTGAGCAAATAGTTGGTTTCTTTGACGATGCGCAGTGCAGCGGAGGCATTCTGGCAGCGCACCCGGATGCGGCGCTGAATACCCAGCCTGCTCAGTTCCAGATCTTCAAAGCTCTGGCCGCTGCGGCGCGAACTGAGCTGGATATGATCTTGCTCAAGATAATCTTCGAGGCTCAGGCCCTGGCTCACCACCCGGTGATGGGGGCGGGCCAGCACCACCATGCGATCCTGTGCGAAGCGCTGATAGGAAATGTCATCTGACACGGGTTGCAGTACATCGATCGCTACATCCAGTGATCCGGTGGCCAGCTCTGACTCCAGATCGGGGCGATTTAATCGTACCGAGGCCACGGTCAATTCCGGCGCTGTTTTGGCAATGCGGGTGGCCAGCGCCGGCAACAGATTTACCTCCAGCAGACCCCGCATGCCAATTGTAAATGCCCGGTCGCTGCTGGTCGCATCGAAGCGCTCAATATCGTTGAACATGATCTGTAGTTCCCGCAGGGAGCGACGCACGGTGCCAATGAGGCTGCGAGCCTTTGGCGTGGGCATCATCAGCCGCCCGTCCCGTTCAAACAGGGGGTCGTCAAACAGGTCGCGCAGGCGGCCTAGTGAGTGGCTCACCGCTGGCTGCGTAAGATGAAGCTTTTCTGCGGCACGGGTAATCCCGCCTTCGCTGTAAATGGCGTCAAAGACAACCAGCAGATTCAGATCGACTCTGTTGATGTGCATGGGGCGGGCTCCGCATTAACTATGCATGATATTTATATTAAGCGATAACTCTAATTGATTGGAATAATAGTTGGTGGCTGACTAAGCTGCTGGCACGTTAATAAAACCTGTTCAGGGAGTTTTACGCATGGAAACGTCTACAACTTTCGACCTCAGTGGCAAAGTCGCTCTGGTTACCGGTGCGAGCCGGGGCATTGGCGAAGCCATTTCCCGTCTGTTGGCTCAGCACGGTGCGACGGTCATTGTCTCCAGCCGCAAGATCGATGGTTGTGAGGCTGTCGCCTCTTCTATTCGTGAAAACGGTGGCAAAGCAGAGGCGTTTGCCTGTCATATTGGCGAAATGGAACAGATCGAGGCCGTTTTCGCATATATTCGTGAGCAGCACGGACGCCTGGATATTTTGGTGAACAACGCGGCGACGAACCCGGATTTTGGTCCTATCGTAAATACCGAAGTGTCCAAGTTTCAGAAGACGGTGGACGTGAACATTCGTGGCTATTTTTATATGTCCCAGTACGGCGTCAAGCTGATGGCGGAGAACGGTGGTGGCGCCATCGTTAATGTTGCGTCGGTAAACGGTGTGATTCCAGGCGACATGCAGGGTATCTACTCCATTACCAAAGCGGCTGTTATTTCCATGACCAAGGCCTTTGCCAAGGAATGTGCACTAATGGGTGTACGCGTCAATGCGCTGCTGCCGGGCATGACCGACACCAAGTTCGCGTCAGCGCTGGTCACCAACGATGAAATACGCGAGCACGCCATGGCGCATGTACCCATGAAACGTATTGCCGACCCCAGTGAAATGGCGGGTTCGGTGCTGTACCTGGTGTCTGATGCCTCAAGCTATACGACCGGCGCAACGCTGGCGGTAGACGGTGGATACCTCACAGCCTAATCGGAGTTCAGATCATGCAGGAATTGAAAAATCGCGTAGCCATAATTACTGGCGCGGGCAGCGGTCTGGGTCGTGAGTTGGCCAAGCAGTGCGCCGCTGAAGGCATGAAGCTGGTATTGGCGGATGTCGACGAAAAGGGGCTGGCAGAAACCCGCGCCATGCTGCCCGACACCGAAAGCGTCAGCCGTAAGGTTGATGTATCCAAACGCAGAGAACTCGATGCGCTGGCCGACCTCGCTTACGACACCTTCGGTAAAGCCCACCTGCTGTTTAACAATGCCGGGGTGGCTGCTTCCGGTCCGGTCTGGAGCAGCACCGCCGATGAATGGGAGTGGGTGATGGGCGTGAATGTGATGGGTGTGGTTCATGGTATCCAGGCCTTTGTACCGCGCATGCTGGAGCAGGGCGAACCGGCGCATGTGGTTAGCACGGCGTCGCTGGCAGGTCTGACCTCTGTGCCAGGTTCCGGTGTTTACTGTGTATCGAAACACAGTGTCGTCACGCTCTCCGAATGCCTGTACCACGACCTGCAGATTGCCAAGGCGGAGATAGGTGTTTCTGTTCTGTGCCCGGCCTTCTTCAAAACGGGTATTGCGGATTCTGAACGTAACCGCCCGCAGGAATTGAGTGCCAGCAACCCGGAAGGGAAGCAATTCGCAGAGTTTGTTCGCGCAGCGATCGAGGCAGGTAAGCTATCTGCTGAAGATATTGCCCGCGTTACCTTGGAAGGTGTCAAAGCCAATCGCTTTTATATTCTGCCGCACAAGGGTGCGCGCAAGAGTGTTGAATTGCGCATGACCGACATTCTCGAAGGTCGCAACCCCACCAGCCCCCTGGGTTGATTGTGGGCCGATAAAAATATAAGGAGCCAATCATGAAAGCATTGTTGTGCAAAGAGCACGGATTGCCAGAGAAGCTGGTGGTAGATGAGGTTGCAGACCTCGAGGCCGGAAAAGGGCAGGTTGTACTGGAAGTTAAAGCGGCCGCCGTAAACTTTCCCGACACCCTGATTATTCAGAACCTTTACCAGTTCAAACCCGAGCTGCCGTTTTCTGCGGGTGGCGAATGTGCCGGCGTAGTAAAAAGTGTTGGCGAAGGTGTGAAGCATGTTAAACCCGGCGACAGTGTTATTGCCTTCACGGGCTGGGGCGCCTTTGCCGAGCAGGTATGCGCCGATGCCTCGGCCGTGATTCCCATGCCGGAAGGCATGGATTATGTAACGGCTTCAGCCTTTGTTATGACCTATGCCACGTCCTACCACGCGCTGGTAGATCGCGGGCAGCTTAAAGAAGGCGAAACCCTGTTGGTGCTTGGTGCATCCGGCGGTGTCGGCCTGGCTGCCATCGAAATCGGCAAGGCGCTCGGTGCACGCGTTATTGCGGCGGCATCTACTGCTGAAAAGCTTGCGGTCTGCAAAGACCACGGCGCTGACGAGTTGCTGAACTACGAAACCGAAGACATGAAAGCGCGCCTGAAAGAGCTTACTGGCGGCAAGGGTGTCGACGTGGTTTACGACCCGGTCGGTGGCCCCTTCAGTGAAATTGCCCTGCGCTCCACCGGCTGGCGCGGCCGTTTTCTGGTGATTGGTTTCGCCAACGGTGAAATTCCGAAAATCCCCTTGAATCTTACTCTGCTTAAGGGCAGTTCAATCTGTGGTGTTTTCTGGGGTGACTATGTAAAACGCGAACCTAACAATAATATCAACGACCTTTTCGCGCTATTTGAGTTGTTGCAGGCCGGCAAGCTCAAGCCGCATATCGCGGGCACCTATTCTCTCGAAGAAGGCCCGAAAGCGATTCGCGCTCTGATGGACCGGAAAGTGTCCGGCAAGGTTGTTATTGTGCCGGGTAAGGAGTAAGTCATGGCTGACAAAATTGCAAACACCTTTGCCGGTACCATGGCCGTGCAGGAGAAGCATCAGTTCGATGTGGCGAGACTGCAGTCTTATATGCAGGAGCATGTGGAGGGTTTCAGTGGTGAGCTGGAAGTTTCACAATTCAAGGGTGGCCAGTCTAACCCGACCTACAAGCTGTCAGCCGGTGGAAAAAATTACGTATTGCGGCGCAAGCCACCGGGTGAGCTGCTCGCCTCGGCGCATGCGGTAGACCGCGAATACACCGTAATTACAGCGCTTGCTGAAACCGACGTGCCGGTGGCGAAAACTTATTGCCTTTGTGAAGACGAATCGGTGATCGGTACGGCGTTCTACATCATGGACTGTGTGGATGGCCGAGTACTGTGGGACCCGGAGCTGCCTGATTTGAGCCCCGGCGAGCGCACCGCCATCTTCGAAGATATGAACCGTGTGATCGCGGCCTTGCACAACGTCGATTATAAGGCGATCGGTCTGGAAGACTACGGCAAGGCGGGCAATTATTTTGCCCGACAGATCAGTCGCTGGACCAAGCAGTACAAGGCTTCGGAGACAGAAAAAATCGACGCGATGGATCGTTTGATTGAATGGCTTCCTGAAAATATTCCGCCCGGTGACGATACCGCGATAGTGCATGGTGACTTCCGGCTGGACAACGTGATGCTGCATCCCACCGAGCCGCGAATAGTGGCCGTGCTGGATTGGGAGCTGTCTACCCTGGGGCATCCGCTGGCAGATTTCGCTTACCACTGCATGACCTGGCACATCCCTAAAGGTGCCTTTCGCGGGCTTGCTGGCGTAGACCTGAAAAGCATTGGTATTCCCTCAGAGGAGGAACATATTCAGGCCTATTGTTCGCGCACCGGTAAAACCATTGACCCCAGTCACTGGGATTTCTACATGGCTTACAACATGTTCCGGCTGGCAGGCATTCTGCAGGGCATTATGGGACGAGTGAAAGCCGGGACTGCGTCAAGTAAACAAGCCGAACAAATGGGATCGGCGGCAAAACCTCTGGCTGAAATGGCTTGGCAGCAAGTAGAAAAAATCAAAGCGCGCGGCTAATGCCGAGCGTCCAAGGAGAACTATTATGAATTTTGAATACTCAGAAAAGACCCAGGAACTCATTGCGCGCGTCAGTGCCTTTATGGACGAGCATATTTATCCCAATGAGCAGCGCTTTATGGAAGAGGTTGCCGAAGGTGATCGTTGGGAGCCCACGGCCGTGATTGAGGAACTGAAGCCAAAGGCCAAGGAAGCTGGTCTGTGGAATCTTTTCTTGCCGGAATCAGAGCACGGTGCTGGCTTAACCAATCTTGAGTACGCGCCCTTGTGTGAACTGATGGGTCGTGTGATCTGGGCACCGGAAGTATTTAACTGTAACGCCCCTGATACCGGCAATATGGAAGTACTGGCGCGCTATGGTACCGAAGAACACAAAAAGCAGTGGCTTGAACCGCTGCTGGAAGGTGAAATTCGCTCCTGCTTTGCCATGACCGAGCCTGCAGTCGCGTCCAGTGACGCGACGAATATCGAGAGCTCAATCGTTCGCGATGGCGACGAATATGTGATTAATGGTCGCAAATGGTGGTCGTCAGGTGGCAACGATCCACGCTGCAAGATTTTTATCTTTATGGGTAAAACCGATCCCGACAACGAAAACCGCCACAAGCAGCAGTCGATGATTCTGGTACCGCGCGATACACCCGGAGTGAAAATTCTGCGCCATCTGCCGGTATTTGGTTTTGACGATGCACCCCACGGACATGCAGAAATTCTGTTTGAAAACGTGCGGGTTCCCGTCAGCAATATGCTGCTGGGTGAAGGCCGTGGTTTCGAAATAGCTCAAGGTCGCCTTGGCCCCGGCCGTATTCACCACTGCATGCGTCTGATTGGGCTGGCTGAACGTGCACTGGAAAAAATGTGCGACCGCCTGAAAAGCCGGGTGGCGTTTGGTAAGCCGGTTGCACTTCAGACCGTCTGGGCAGAACGCATTGCCGAGGCGCGTATCATGATCGATCAGACCCGTTTTCTGGTGCTGAACGCAGCTTGGAAAATGGATACTGTTGGCAACAAGGTTGCGGCCAAAGAGATTGGTATGATCAAAGTGGCAGCGCCACAAATGGCCTGTCAGGTCATTGATTGGGCCATTCAGGCTCATGGCGGCGGCGGTGTCAGCGACGACTTTGGTCTGTCCTATGCCTACGCCAATGCGCGAACCCTGCGACTGGCTGACGGTCCCGATGAAGTGCATCGCAACCAGATTGCGAAGATGGAATTGCGGGGGTGAAATTGATCTCGCTTGCAGGGCTGGCGCCCGCGCCGTTAACCCGGTGTGGGAGCCAGTCCTGCAGGCGAATCGCTCTGCGCCTGTTGCAGTGGCTGGTTCTGGCACTGTATGCGATGCCAGTCCTGTCAGCCAACACGCTAACGGAAGACGAAGCCGCACAAGGTTGGCAACTGCTTTTCGACGGCACAACTTTCGATGGCTGGCGCAATTACGGGGCCGCGCCCGGTGATCCTGTGAATGGCTGGGAAATTGAGCAGGGCACCTTGAAAATGGTGCGTGATGTCTCCGAATTTCGCTACGCTCTCAACTTTATCAATCCCTTTCAAAAGCATCCCTTGCTTGATTTGATGACCGAACGGCAGTTCGAGAACTTTGAGCTCAGTATCGACTGGAAAATCTCCGCCGGTGGCAACAGTGGTATTTTCTATCTGCTACCCCATGACAATCACGATCTTCCCTGGCGTCTGGGATTGGAAATGCAGGTGCTGGACAACGATGGCCACGCCGACGGCAAAACCCACACCCATCGCGCGGGAGACCTGTACGATCTGGTAGCCAGCAATGAGGACGCCAGTCGCCCAGTAGGTGAATGGAATACCGCTCGTATACGTGTGGTGGGAAGCCACATCCAGCATTGGTTAAACGGTGTCAAGGTTGTGGATATTCATCGCTGCGGAGAAATGTGGGATGAATTGGTGGCCCAAAGCAAGTTTGCCAAGCGTGCAGGCTACGGCCAGGCCGAGCGCGGCCATATCCTGCTGCAAGATCACGGTGATTATGTTTGGTACCGCAATATCAAGCTGCGCCCGTTGCAAAAGTCACCTACTGAACATTGTCCCAAGAGCGACAAGTCGCAATAAACACGCTTATTCAGAACGATTATCGCCGCTATCCGTTGATTGGCGGCATAAATCAATCCAATAGTCGACTGCCGACTTTTGGTAGCGTTTGCGGGGCAGCGCAAAGTAAAACCGACGGCGCATGTCGCGACGGCTCAGTTTGAGCGGCACCAGCGTACCGTTTCGAAAATCATTCTGCACGACCACCTGTGACAGGCAGCCGATGCCGAGCCCCGATTCCACCGCGCTCTTGATGGCCTCGTTGTGGTGAAACTCACGATAGATATTGATATCCGGCAGCAACTCGGCCATGGCGTGATCGAAGGTGTGGCGAGCACCCGAATTGGGTTCGCGAAGTATCCAGCGCGCGGCGCGGATGTCTTTGTTACCCAGTGTGCCCTTGCGGGCTAGTGGGTGACTGGCGGCGCAGAAGACGATCAGCTCGTCTTCCATCCAGGGAATCAGCTCCAGATCCCGGTGTTGAACCTCGCGCTCGATCATGCCGACATCCACTTCGTAGTTCAGCACTTTGGCGACGATATCGGGGGTATTGGAGGTCGTCAGATCCACATCGGCGTCGGGGTAGTGGGCCAGATAGTCGGCCAGATATCTGACGACCAGATAATTGCCGATGGTAAAGCTGGCACCTACCTTGAGGTGCCCGAGGTCGCCATGCTGTTGCAGTACCTGGTCGAATTGCTGGCAGTGGGCGTACAGCGTTTCCGCCTCTTTTCGCAGACTGTGACCAACAGAGTTGAGGGTGAGCTTGTTGCCCTGGCGCTCAAACAGGGTCATGCCGTAATTTTGCTCAAGCGTTTGCAGCGCCGCGCTGGCGGCAGACTGCGACAGGTTCAGGTCCTGCGCCGCGCGGCTCACATTCTCATGACGTGCAACGGCCAGAAAGATGCCTAACTGACGCAGGGTGAAATTCATGGTGCCTCCGGCTCTCGTTTAGTATCGAAAAAATCGATACTGACTATTGTAATAACCCGTTTTACTAATGGCTAGTAGGTGCGTAACATGCGCCCCTGAATTGTCCGGGCGCGCACTGCCCGCTTACACATCTTTGGAGAACACAATGGCCGAGCAGAAAGCAACGAATGTGCACTGGCACGATGGGGAAGTTACCCGTGAAGACCGCCAGAAACTGTTGAAGCAGAAGGGAGCTACCCTCTGGTTCACCGGTCTGTCTGGCTCGGGTAAAAGCACGGTTGCTGTAGCGCTGGAAAAGGCGTTGATGGAAAAAGGGCACCTGTGCTACCGCCTCGACGGTGACAACGTCCGTCTGGGTATTAACAAAAATCTGGGTTTCTCTGCTGAAGATCGGGCAGAAAACATCCGCCGCATCGGCGAGATCGCCAAACTGTTTGTGGATACTGGCGTGATTGTCCTGTCCAGTTTTGTCAGCCCCTACCGTGCCGACCGCGACCAAGTGCGTGAGCTGCATGCCCAGAGTGACATGGATTTCATGGAAATTTTCGTTGATGTACCGTTGTCAGTTGCGGAAGAGCGCGACCCCAAGGGCCTTTACAAGAAAGCCCGTGCTGGCGAGATCAAGAATTTTACCGGTATCGATGACCCCTACGAGGCGCCCAGCCAGGCCGAAGTGGTACTGAACAGCCACGAGATGAGCCTTGAGAAAGAAGTGGAAGTACTGCTCGAAGAAATGAGCAAACGCGGCATTCTTTAACGTTTGAACATAGCACGTTGATCATACATACGGAGCGACACAATGATTAAACCCCACGGCGCTGAAGAGCTTAAGCCGTTATTTGCATACGACACGGAAAAACACCAGGCCCTGCAAGAGGAAGCAAAAACACTGCCCTCAATGCTGCTGAATTCTGCAGCTGCGGCTAACGCGGTAATGCTGGGCGCGGGCTACTTCACCCCGCTTGGCGGCTACATGAATCTGGCTGACTCCCTGAGTGTAGCGGAAAACATGCGTACTGCGGACGGGCTGTTCTGGCCAGTGCCGGTGGTTAACCTGACTGAATCTGCCGAAGGTATCGAAGCGGGCAGCCGCATTGCCCTGCGCGACCCCAACGTTGATGGCCACCCGGTTCTGGCGGTGATGAATGTAGACGCGGTTGAAACGGTCAGCGCCGAGCAGATCGATCTTATGGCGGAAAACATTTTCGGCACGCTCGACCCCGAGCACCCCGGCGTGAAAACCTTCAAAAGCCTGGGCAATACGCTGCTGTCTGGCCCGATTGAAGTGCTGAACTTCTCGTACTTCCAGACGGATTTCCCCGATACTTTCCGCACGGCTGTTGAGATCCGCAATGAAATCGCCGAGCGCGGCTGGGAAACTGTAGTGGCCTTCCAAACGCGTAACCCGATGCACCGTGCACACGAAGAGCTGTGCCATATGGCGCGCGAGCAGCTTGGTGCAGACGGCGTACTGATTCATATGCTGCTGGGTAAACTGAAGCCCGGTGATATTCCTGCTGATGTGCGCGATGCCGCCATCCGCAAAATGGTTGAAATCTACTTTCCGCCAAACAGTGCCATGGTCACCGGTTACGGTTTCGATATGCTCTACGCTGGCCCGCGCGAAGCGGTACTGCACGCGGTATTTCGCCAAAACTGTGGTTGTACCCACCTGATTGTTGGCCGCGACCATGCTGGTGTTGGCGATTACTACGGCGCATTTGACGCTCAGACTATCTTCGATGAGAAAGTGCCCGCTGATGCTCTGGGTATTGAGATCTACAAAGCAGATCACACGGCGTACTCGAAGAAGCTGAACAAAGTGGTGATGATGCGCGATGCGCCAGACCACAGCAAAGAAGATTTTGTGTTGCTTTCTGGTACCAAGGTTCGAGAAATGCTGGGTCAGGGCATTGCGCCACCGCCTGAGTTTTCTCGTCCTGAAGTCGCCAAAATTCTGATGGATTACTATCAGGAACTGGACGCCAAAAAGTAAGCTAACACAGCTACTCAGTTTAAAAACCCGGCGATGTTGCCGGGTTTTTTATTGGTGCGTCCGGCAATCAATGTACTTACTGTGTACGCTTGCCGACTTCGCGTAGGTTTTGTACCTTTCGAACGTCGATAACAATAATCTTTAGCGTTGTTTAATGAGGGCAGTCGGCTTACTGGTGTTGGCTTTTTGTAGCGTTGTCATGTTAGCTGGTTGTAAGAACGCTGTTATTTCAGGTTAAGTAGCGCGGTATTATTCCGTGCTTGATTCGGGGATAGGTGCCGCAGCACTTGCCCCCAGATAGCGCTGGGAATAGCTAGCAAATCCCGCCCCGTCGCGCTCAGCATCCAAACCGTAATCTGCCGCTTCGTAACGATGCTGGCCGTGCTTGTCTCGGGGAC
>NZ_JBVBUV010000082.1:0-15850 GCF_057445395.1 Litorivivens sp. | reverse complement strand
AGCAATGCTGCCAACCGCTACTAAACGGCAAGGCCTTCGCACCGACTGCCGAGGCCTTGATGCGATCGCGTTACAGCGCTTTTGTCACGGGCGCCGTTGATTACTTACTGCAGACCAGCGCCAGCGAAAGCCACGAACCTGGCGAGCGTGCCCTGCTGGAAAACAGCTGTAAAAACACGCGATGGCTGGCATTGCATGTGCTGGACACTGAGCATGGCAGTGAAATTGACGACAAAGGCATTGTCGAGTTTGCTGCTTTTTTTCAGACCGGTGGCAGCCCCGAACAGTTACACGAACGCTCTGCGTTTGAAAAACGCGATGGGCAATGGATTTATGTGAGCGGGGAGTTTTTAGCGCCGCTGAGTTTCGGGCGTAACGATCCGTGCTGGTGTCGTAGTGGGAAAAAACATAAGAAATGTCACGGGCGCTCATAGATCTAGAGTCCAGCGAGGCCAGCTCCTACCGAGCGAATTCCGCGCAATGGTAGGAGCATGCCCTGCAGGCGAATAACGCCACGTTAGAACAAAATTTCCCGCACCTGATCGTAGCGCTCTGCAAAATGCGCAGTAACGCCCTTCCTTACATAGTCCGGCAATTCCTCAAAATCCCGCCGGTTATCCTCTGGCAGAATCACTTTCTTAATACCGATACGTTTTGCCGCAATCACTTTTTCGCGGATGCCGCCCACCGGCAATACTTGCCCGGTTAATGTGAGTTCGCCGGTCATGGCGAATCCGCTTTTGGGGGCTTTGTTCAGCGCCAGCGACAGCAGCGCACTGGCCATGGTGATACCGGCGCTGGGGCCATCTTTGGGGGTTGCGCCTTCGGGTACGTGCAAATGTACGGTCGCCTCGTCAAAGAAAGCCGGATCGCCGCCAAAGGCTTTCAGATTGGCCATCACATAGCTGTAGGCTATGTCTGCCGACTCTTTCATCACATCACCGAGCTGACCGGAGAGTTTGAAGTTGCGGTTGAGGCTGTGCACCCGCGTGCATTCCACACCCAGTGTGGCGCCGCCCATGGCGGTCCAGGCAAGGCCATTCACCACACCGATGCCCTGCTGAGGCTTTTCCTTTTTGAAGACTGGCTTGCCGAGAAAATCTTCTACCTCGTCCTTACCTACCTTCAATATCAGCGCCTCGTCTTCCAGCAATTGCACGGCGGCCTTGCGCACGATGCGGCCCAGTTGTTTTTCCAGGTTGCGCACGCCGGCTTCGCGGGCGTAGCCATCTATTACGTGACGCAGGGCAGCGGCGTTGATGCTGAGACGTTTCTTGTTAATGCCGTTGCGCTCCAGCAGCCGTGGCCACAGGTGCTTGCGGGCGATATCGAGCTTTTCCTCGGCCAGATAGCCCGCCAGACGGATGGTTTCCATCCGATCCAGCAGCGGGCCGGGAATGGTATCAAGCTGGTTGGCGGTACACACGAACAGCACTTTGGACAGATCAAAGCGCATATCCAGATAGTGATCGAGGAATTCCACGTTCTGCTCTGGGTCCAGCACCTCCAGAAGCGCCGATGCCGGGTCGCCCTGATAGGAGGCGCCTACCTTGTCGATTTCGTCGAGCATGATCACCGGGTTGGCGGTCTCCACGTCTTTCAAGGCCTGCACCAGTTTGCCGGGCATGGCGCCTATATAGGTGCGGCGGTGACCCTTGATCTCGGCTTCATCGCGCATACCGCCTAAACTAAAGCGATAGAACTTGCGGCCCAGGGCCTCGGCGATGGAGCGCCCAATGGAGGTTTTACCCACGCCGGGCGGGCCTACCAGCAAAATGATGGACCCGGCCACCGTGCCCTTGAACTTGCCCACGGCGAGAAATTCGGTAATGCGGTCTTTAACGTCATCCAGCCCCTGATGGTGCAGATTGAGCACCTTGCGTGCACGCTTCAAATCCAGCTTGTCTTCGGAGTAGACACCCCAAGGCAGCGCGGTGGCCCAATCGAGGTAATTTCGGGTAACCCCGTATTCCGGTGAGCCGGTTTCCAGCACTTCCAGTTTGTGCAGTTCGTCATCAATCTTCTTGCGGGCGGCCTCTGGCACCTGTTTGCCTTCCAGTCGCTCGCGGAATTCCTCAACATCAGCGGTGCGATCATCTTTGGAGATACCCAGCTCTTTTTGAATGACCTTGAGCTGCTCCTTAAGGAAGAACTCACGCTGGTTCTTATTGATCTTTTCGTTAACCTGCTCGCTAATTTTCCCTTGTAATTCAGCCACTTCACGTTCTTTTTTCAGCAGCAGAAGCACTTTTTCCATGCGCCGCAGCAGCGGCAAGGTATCCATGATGTCCTGCAGGTCGTCACCGTTGGCACTGGTAATAGCAGCGGCAAAGTCCACCAGCAGTGAGGGCTCGTTGGGGCTGAAGCGCGACAGATACTGTTTAAGCTCTTCGCTGTAGAGGGGGTTGATGGCCAGCAGCTCTTTGATGGCGCGGATGACCGCCATAGCGTAGGCCTTCACCTCATCGGTGTCGCGCTCGCCGATATTGTCCGGATAGTCCACCTCTACAATATAGGGGGGTTTGCGGCTGATCCAGCGGCGTATACGAAAGCGTTTGAGGCCCTGCACCACAATCTGGGCCGTGTCTTTTTCCTGGTGGGCGTGATGCACACGCACCGCACAGCCAATCGAAGGGGCGGAATCGGGGTCTATTTCCTGAGCATTATCCTCGCCGCAGTAGAGCAGCCCCATCACATGGTTCTGCTTTTCTCCCACCCGCTTCAGGGTGTCCTCCCAGAGCTTCATCTCGAGCAGAATCGGCTGCACCTGGGCGGGGAAGAAGGGGCGCTTGGGCACCGGCAGGAGATAAAGCACCGAAGGCAGCACGGAATCGGGGATTACCAGCCCGGTATCGCCGTGGTTGACCATTTCCCCATCCAGCACATTGTCGTTATCACTTCTGTCTGCCATGTCCATCCTCAACTTCGTTCAAGGCCAGAATGCCTATATGGGGCTGATCTGGAAAAGCTCAAGCCCCTCGGCATCCCCTGAAGCACTTAGGTAGATTCCCGGATTACCCAGACTGTGTAGTAGTCCTAACATGGATCCCATACAAGCATTACACAAAAAATTCACTACGGGGGTAGTAAACATGAACAGCACAGCGACCAATCAGCGAGGGTTTTCACTCATCAACGGCATCATTGCCCTGGCCGTTGTAGGCGTACTTTTCGGCGCTGTTGTACCTCAGGTTACCGCCATCGTGCTCGACAACCGTGCTACCACCGAAACCGAAGAGATTGCCAGAGCCTTGAACCTGGCGCGCTCGCAAGCGGTTACCCTGCGCAAACAGGTCATTGTCAGCGCCCACGACGCCGATTGGTCACAGGGCATGCAAATTTGGGTGGATCACAACGGCGATAAGGCCATGAGCGAAGACGAACTGCTCTACCGCCTGCCAGCCCTGATCACCGGCGCCTCCCTGAAAGAGCGCTCAGAGCGTACCGAATTCAGTTTTGACACCCGCGGCTTTGCCCGCACCGCTATTACTTTCGACTATTTAGCCGAAGCCGGCTGCAACTGGAACCACGAGATCAAGGTGAAATACACCGGTCGTACCACGCTTAAGGACAGTGGCTGCCTTTAAACCACTGGCCAGTTATCCCTGGCGCATTACGCGCATGCTTCCACGCCACCTTCGGGTGGCGCTTTTTTTGGGGCTCAGGCACCGTATTTCGACCTATGAAGTTAGCGCTTACTTACTTATGACGGCTTGTTATCTCGAATTCCGAACCCCGAGTACGCGTATCTACGAATGTTTTAAAAGCGCCCCAATACCTACCATTACTACACGCGGTGCGACATTAGTGACACACCGCTTCAAACACAAAGTCGGTTTAAACCGACAACAGGGGGTAAGACATGAACACTCAACGCAAAAACACTCAGGGCTTCACCCTGGTCGAACTGCTCACCGGCATCGCGATAGCCGCCATTCTACTGGGCTCAGCTGGCCCTAACTTTTTCGAGTTTGTGCAATCTTCACGCTCGGCAACGGAATACCGCAGCCTGCTCAGCGGACTGCAGCTGGCTCGCTCTGAGGCCATTACCCGAGGCGTTTCTGTCACCGTCAGCGCTAGCAATGGCGCCGACTGGCACGACGGCTTTCGTGTCTGGGCTGATGAGGACGGGGACGGCACCTACGACGCTGGCGAAGAGATAATGGAAATCTCGAAGTTCGAATCTGCGGCAACAATGACTGAATCAAACAATACCACCGCCTTCACATATACGGCGGAAGGCTTTCTAGACGCTGTTGCTGGGACAAGTTTTATGCTTTCCTACAGAACCAGCAAACAATGCAAGTGGGACCGTGACATAAGCTTGGTCTACACTGGTCATGTGAGCGCCAGAGAAAGAGCATGTACAGAATAACTCCAGCCAGAAACCGGAAGGCTGAGAGGGGGGCAACGTTAATAGAAGTCATGGTGGCGACATTTATCACCGCCCTTGGCGTCTTGGGCGCAGCTTCCCTTCAGCTCAACGCGATAAAGTTTAACCACGTGGCTAACACTCGATCCCACGCTACCCTACTAGCCTATGATGCGCTAGACAGGATGCGAGCGAATCGCACAGCGGCTGTCGGCGGACGCTACAACATTACCCTGTTCGACAAAGCCCCACAGAGCTCGGATTTCATCGCACAAGACTTGCGCGACTGGCGGGAAGAGCTCGCCGCCCGCTTACCCTCCGGCACCGGTTCTATCACCGTGAATGGAGACACAGCTGTAGTCGTTGTCCAGTGGGACGAATCGCGGCTCAATGAAACCCGTGAGGCAGACAGCGACGACTTCGCCCAGTTTCGCTTTGAGAGCCGCTTATGACCATGAGGTATAGAAAGACACAAAGCGGCTTTGGCCTTGTTGAACTCATGATTGCGATTACACTTGGACTCGTGCTCTCCGCGGCACTGGTGCAGGTTTTTGTCGCCACACGATCCAGCTATCGAGTACAAGAAGCGCTGGCACAGATACAGGCTTCCAGCCGCTATGCTATGCACTTTATGGGCAAGGATATTCGAATGGCCGGTTATCACGGCTGTGCCTCCATTGACTCCGCAGCGCCAAACAATTGGGCGGTAGACACCCCTGACGACTACATTCTCAACGAAAACACAATGATTGTTGGCTATGACAACCTCGGAGCCACCAATCAATTCAACGCAGTGCCTGGCACCGACGCCATCACCGTAAGATTGGCTTCAGCAGACTCCGCCCGGCTGGAAAAAAACATGGACGCATCTAACGCCAACATCCAGGTCTGGGCCAATGCGTTTAAGTTTGATGTGGGCGATATTGTTATGATTACTGACTGTGTCAGCAGCGACATCTTCCGCATCACCAGCATGTCTAAAGACTCCGGCGGCAGCGTCACGATTTCTCATTCGGTGTCCACAAATGGCAACACACAGCCGCATTTGTCAAAGTCCTACAGTGGCGATGCCCAGTTTGTAGCGGTCGAAACCGTTCACTACTTTATCCGCGACACCGGGAGAACGACCAGCGATGGCGAGCCAATTCACGCACTGTATGTGCAACGCCGCAAGCAGGATTCGCAAGGCGGCGCATTGGCGCCTGCAGAATTGGTAGAAGGCATAGAAAATATGCAGATTACCTACGGTGAAGACACTAACAATACCGGGGCTGTCGACACGTATGTCGACGCCGCCTCCGTTACAGCCTGGGGCAATGTGAAGAGCGTGCGGATTGAACTGTTAGTCGCCAGCCAAGAAGAAAATGTGGTCGGGCAGGCGGGCTCAGCCACCGAACAGCGACTGCGTTTCAATGGCCAGGATGTAAACAATACCGATGGACGCTATCGCGCTGCCATTAAAAACGTCTTTACCATCCGCAACCGGGTGCGCTGATATGAAGTCGACACGCCTACGCAGTATAAAGCAGCAACGCGGTGCTGTATTAATCGTTGCCATGGTACTGCTGACCGTTCTGACCCTGCTGGCAGTATCTTCCATGCAGGTAGCCACACGTCAGGAAAAGATCGCCGGCAATACCCGCGACCGCATTCTCGCTTTTCAATCAGCCGAGGTCGCCCTGCGAGAAGCCGAGGCTCAACTTGAGCAGGCAACACTGCTGGATTTCAGCGGTAGCAATGGACGTTTCGAGGTATGTCCCAAAGAAGACACTCGCGCGGCCTGCGACACCCCCGACTGGCAAGACCCAAAATCACCAGGCTGGATTGTCCTGAACAGCAAAATCGAGGGGACAAGTCGCGCGCCGGAATACGTCATAGAAAAATACCCCGCCACCGACAACACCGTTGGCGGGCTTGACTCCGACCGCCCCAAAGCGCCTGAAGAGACTTTCCGTGTTACCGGTCGTGGATTCGGCAGCACAACTCGCTCCATGGTGGTGCTTCAAACAACCTATCGCAGGAATTGATTATGCCTTTGAACCGATTAGTACGGTTTGTCAGCCCATTTTTCTTTGCTGCCTGCCTGCTGCTTGCACTGCCTGCTGCAGCCGGCGATCTTGTTGGCACCATCACCGCACTGCCAGGCGGCGATACTGTCGAGATTGATAATCGCGGCTACCGCATGAGCGCCAACGCGCTAATCGGTAAAGCGCCAGACAATAAGTCTTCACTGAAACTCAAACATCTGGTGGTTGGCCAGTCCGTACACATTATTACATCGGGTACCCGTGTTACGACACTGCGTGTCTTGCATCAGCCCGATGAAATACCCGATTGAGGATTAACTCATGAGATTAGGACACGCTGTAAAAGGTCTGATCACCGCCGCCAGCCTTGCGGGGCTAGGCTTGAATGCGCAGGCGCAAAGCAACACTTGTGAAGCTTCACAAACGCTAGTTGCTTTCGGCTCACCGAGCCAAACAAACACAACGACCCTGACCAACATCGGTACAATTACAACCGTAGAAATCCTAGAAGAATCCACGAGCTGGTCCACCTGCTCACTTAACAAGTTTTTGTTCACAGACAATGTATTCACCACCCTACCTGGCTGTCGAGCAACATTTAAAATCACAGGTGAAAAGGCCAATTGCAGCCCAGAGGCACCCACCGGGATTTCTCAGTTGCCATTGTTTTTGACCTCGCAGAGTTCACCCAACATCATGTTCTTGATGGATGACTCTGGCTCCACGCACTGGGAGCTAATGCCTGATCAGGCCATTCATCGAAACGTAGCTAATGGTGACATCTTCTATCTTTTCCCACGCGCCGATGGTATCTACGGCGGGACCGAATACGCTAACAATGTTGCGACTGTCGACAATGTCGCCTTCAATGCACGGGCGCGTTCACCGCAACAGAACAGTATTTATTACAACCCCGGCACAACTTATGAGCCGTGGATAAAGGCGGATGGCACAACCTACCCCGACGCAAACCCCGAGTGTGCATTGCACCATCCTGAGCGCGTAGGCATCGGACCCGAATACTGCCGTAATCTGGTTCTGGCAAATACCAACTACAACAGCAACGACTGGCGCAGCTGCGATGCAGCCGGTACTTGCAATATCGATACCGCTGTCAAATTCTTTTGGCCTGCTACTTACTTCTGGCAACAGGGTGATGACCCGTGGGATTTTGGCAGCTACAAGAAAACCGAAATACGCCCCATAGAACTCACTTATAGAGGCGAAGGGCGTCAAAACCGTCGCGACTGCGACGAAGCGGGTAGTGCTAAGTGCACCTATACGGAAGAAATTCGCAATTTCGCAAACTGGTACACTTACTATCGCTCAAGGGCACTAGCGGCCAGAGCCGCTGCCGGTTATGCCTTCGTTGAGCAGACCGAGGGGCTGCGGGTTGGCTACGGCACACTGAACACCGCCGCCAATGACGTTGACGGGGTCAGCACCAAGGTAATCTCCACAGGTGTTAGGTCGTTTGTCGGCAAAGACAAGGAAAAGTTCTACAACAAGCTCTACAAAGACCCTTTCAGCCGTGGCGGCACGCCACTGCGCCGGGCACTGGACACTGCAGGGCAGTATTTTCTGCGAACCGATAACGATGGCCCCTGGAGCGCCAAACCTGGCACAAGTGATGCAACCCCTCATCTGTCCTGCCGCCGCAGCTACACCGTGCTGATGACCGACGGCTACTGGTCTGGTGGCAGCAACCACGAAGCGGGAACGGCTGCAGCGCGAGAAAACAACGACGGCACCAATGGTCCTTCCCATGTGGACGTCAGCGGCGGGACCGCACAATACGTGGTTCAGGCACCTTTCAGCGACGCTCTGAGCAATACCCTGGCCGACGTGGCCATGCATTACTGGAAAAACGACCTTCGGCCGGATCTGAAGAACAACGTACCGGTACTGGCTCGCAACCCCGCTTACTGGCAGCACATGTCTACCTTTGGCATTGGCCTCGGCGTCAAAGGGAGTGTCGACCCCGCCACCGCCAAAGCAGCCGTAAAAACCGGGGAGGCCATAGCTTGGCCAGATCCTTCGCCGGCAACCGGTTCGTGCACGGGGGCGATATGCAATGCTCGGATTGACGACCTCCTGCACGCCGGCATAAACTCGCGCGGCGGCTTTTTCAGCGCCAATGACCCCAAAGAGTTCGCCAAAGATCTCGCTGCGGTATTGAATGCCATATCCGTCGACGCCTTTTCGTCCGCCGCCGCCATTGCAACAAACTCGACAAAACTGAACACCAATACAGTGATCTACCAGGCACGTTTTGATACCCGCGACTGGTCCGGGCAGCTGGTAGCCTATGATCTCAACCCAGATGGATCCCTGAAAAGCACAATCTGGGATACCGATGACAGCGGCTCTATTCCTGCTCACACTGGGCGCAACGTTTTCACGGCAATCGGTGATTCCGGAGTCACCTCTACCTTGGGCATTGCCTTCAGCGAAGCCAACTATCTGAACCTGACCGCATACCAACAAAACGCGTTGAGTGGCGGCGGCACAGAGCAAGATGGGAAAGACACGTTGAATTGGCTGCGCGGCGATCAGTCCAAGGAAAGCGAAACTGGCTTACGCGTGCGTAACAAGCTGCTCGGCGATATCGTTAACTCTGACCCCATTTATGTTGGTGACACCGAGAACTTCGGGTTTTCGGTTCTACCAGGAACTGAGGGCACCAGCTATGCCGCTTTCCGCGGTGAAAACGGAAAGCGTGGCCGCCGACAGATGCTTTACGTTGGCGGTAACGATGGCATGCTGCACGGTTTTGATGCCAAAACCGGCAAAGAAGTATTTGGGTACATTCCACTAGGCGTGTACGACAACCTCAACAGCCTCACCAAAAATGACTATGTACACCAATATTTCGTTGACGGATCGCCGCTGGTTTCAGACGCTTACATTAGTAGCAGCTGGCGCTCAGTACTCGTAGGAGCGACCGGCGCGGGTGGTAAAAGCGTTTTCGCACTGGATGTTACCAAGCCCGACAGTGTAAATGCATCGTCATTGCTGTGGGAGTTCTCCACCAGTGACGCAGCTACCGACAAGCTCGGTGTTGCCATGAGTGCGCCGACGATTGTGCGACTGAAAGCCAACGACAAATGGGTAGCCATTTTCGGAAACGGTTATAACAGCAATGACAATGTCAAATTGATGATCGTTGATCTGGCGACAGGTGCCTTGCTCAAAGCCATAGACACGGGCGCCACCGGTTTTGACAATGGACTCGCTTCGATTGTACCCGTGGACACCAATGCAGACCGTATTACCGATTATGTCTACGCCGGAGACCTGGTTGGCAACTTGTGGAAGTTCGACCTAACAGATAACTCGATGTCGGGCTGGCGCGTGGCTTACAGCGCAGGACCGGACCCCGCGCCGGTGTTCAAAGCGGTAGATCGCGATGGAAACCCGCAACCCATCACAACTCGCCCGGTTGTAGGGCGACACGCCGAGAGTGGTTTAATGATCTATTTCGGCACGGGTCAGTTTTTCGAGGTTGGCGATGAGCTCATCACCAACAACCCACAGGTGCAAACCTTTTACGGTATTCGCGATGATGGCAATACGGTCAGCCGCAGCCAGTTACTGGAACAGACAATTATATTCGAAGGCTTTGCGGATATCGTTAACGACACCAGTACTACCGCCGACGACGAAACGACCAAGCAATCCGTGCGTGTAATCAGTAACAATGGCGCCGGCAGTGCAGCCTCGAAAGGTTGGCGACTGGATCTGATTTCACCCAGCGCAACCAACGGCAATGGGGAACGCGTCGTATCATCGCCCGTATTGCGCGCTGACCGCATAATATTCAGCAGCACAATACCCAACCCGGATTCCTGTGGCTACGGCGGTACCAGCTGGCTGATGGAAATCAATGCGCAAAATGGCGGCCGGCTCGACTATTCCGCTTTTGATATGAACGATGATATGTTCTTTACCGACGGTGATTTCATCGAGGTCAACGGCGAGTACTTACCCGTAAGCGGTCTTGGCCAGGATGACATCATTGAAGCACCGAGCATCGTCAGCGCTGGGGATGTCGAATACAAGTTTGTGGCGGGCTCAAGCGGTCGCGTTGGTGTCACCCGGGAAAAAGGTTCAAACACGTCATTGGGCCGACAGTCATGGCGACAACTTAAATAAGAAGGAATGCCAATGAAAAGTAAAGGCTTTACGCTGATTGAACTCATGATAGTTGTTGCTGTAATCGCGGTACTGGCCGGCGTCGCCGTACCGGCCTATCAGGAGCAGATAGCAAAAGCCAAGCGCGCCGATGCTGCATCTGCGCTGGCCACTGGTGCACAGGCGCTGGAGCGCTACTACACAACTAACGGGACTTATTTGAACACCGATGGCAATCTCGCTGCGGTGTTCCCCACAAAAGCCCCCGATAGTGGTTCTGCAAACTATACGATCGCGGCGACAGGCACGCCAACAGCCAACAGCTTCACGCTGCGCGCGACCCGCACCGGCTCGATGGCCAACGACCGCTGTGGCAATCTTCAGCTCAGCTCAGTCGGGACACGTACACTGCACGACAATAAAACAGGAACAACCGTCGCCGATTGCTGGCGGCGCTAAAAAAACACAAAAACACTACTGGGGCACGGAAGCCTTACAGCTTACGTTGTCAGCAAACCATTGACCGTCAACCGGCGTCTGCCAGCGCAGCTTTTACCTCTTGCAGGTGCCGGCGGCTAATAACGGGCTCATCCTCTATACCGCGCAATAATGCCCGGTATCTGGCGCCGTCACGAACCACGCCGCGCAGGCAATCACGCGCAATCAACGTGTTGCGGTGGGCCCGAATAAGATACTGACCCCATGCCTGCTCCAATTGTTGCAGGCTCTCCCGCAGCAGCGCTTCACCACCGCTATGTACTGCAACAACATATTTCTGCTCGGCCTTGAAATAATACACATCCGCCAGAGCCAACCGCTCCACACCCTGGGCTGTCGTAACCAACACATGGGGGCTGACTGCGGTCACGGCCTCGTCGATCTTATGTTGCGTAAGCTTTTCAGCGCGTTGCAGCGCTTTTTCGAGTTTGGCCTGTTCGATAGGCTTTAATAGATAATCCAGCGCGGCCACTTCAAAGGCTGCCAGCGCATGCTCATCGTAGGCTGTGCAGAACACGACAGCTGGCGGGTGATCCCACGCCGCCATTTGCCGGGCGGCATCAAGCCCATTCATACCCGGCATCTGGATATCCATCAGCACTAGCGCCGGGCTGTATTGCTTTGCCAGATCCAACGCTTGGGCGCCATGACTTGCTTCCGCGACGATTTCAATCTCGGGCTGAAGTTCCAGCATTCGCCGGAGGCGTTTACGGGCAGGCGCTTCATCATCCACAATCATTACACGCATGGTATGAGTCACGCCTCTGGCACCAACGGAAAACGCATTTCCACCCGAAAGCGCTGATCCTTTTCTGACAATCGCAATTGGCCGCGATCGCCGTAGACACTGTGCAGGCGGTGGCGCAGGTTATCGCAGGCTAGGTGATTACCCGACGCGTCCACGAGTGACCGCTCTGCGGCAGATCTGTCTGGCAAAGGGTTTTCCACGGCAATACAACACTGCTCACCATCGATCGACGCCCTCACAATGATACAACCACCGTCAGGAAGCCGCTGAATGCCATGCAGTATCGCGTTTTCCAACAAGGGCTGCAGACTCAGACTCAGCAGCGGTGTCTCGCTCTTCATTGAGGCGTCGTACCACTGCACTTGTAAGCGCTCACCAAGACGCATGCTTTCAATACGAAGATAGCGCTCGCAAAGATCGCGCTCGGCACTCCACTGGCTGAATACTCGACTGTCTTGCAGATTGGCCCTGAACAGGGCCGCGAGATCCTCTACCGCAAGTTCAGCCTCGCGTGGACTGTCATCGATCAAGCTGGCAATCGTGTTGAGGCTGTTAAACAGAAAGTGAGGTTGGATGCGCGATTGCAGCGCTTGTATCCGCGCCTGCATTTCACTGTGTTCGCGCAGCCGCAACTGCCAGTTCAGGTAGAGATAACGCAGGCCGATACCCGTCACCACTGCTCCGATAAACAGATGCTGAAGCAAGCGCTCGGGGTAAAAACCGGGGTCAGAGCCAGTGGTAGACAGCAACCATTGTCCGCTCAGGGAATACAATGCCACAACGCATAGAACCAGCGCATAGCAGACTGATGCAGCCAGCAGCAGCGGAAGGTGTGACAGTGCACCGCGCACCATACACAGCACGGCGGCGGAAGATAGAAACACCAGCAGACAAAACAGCGAGACTAACGAAAAGTACTGCCAATCCATTGGCCACAGACCGCGCTGTAAACTGGTTACCACCAGCGCCAGCAATTCGGCCAGAATGATGAGTACTAGCAGTGACTGGGTATTACACAGATCAGGCAGAAAAAAACTGTCCGAATCGGGATGTTGCGATCTTGTTTTTCCGATCTCTGACAAAGCGTCCACTCAAGAATACATCACGTCACCGCATTATAAACACCTTTACGGCTTCGCCGTCACTTATCCCTGATGTCGCCGAATCACGTAGTAGAAACCGGCGACATCAGAGCGGACGTTACTTGTAGAACCAGTAGGTTCGCTGTCGACTACCAGAAGCATCTATAACAGGGGTACTTGGGTCAAACGGCGTCGGGCCTTCACCGCCAATAATGAAAGGGACAGTCTCTCCATCAATGGTAACCAAGCCAGCTATCGGCGATGGTGGCATACCACCTCCAGAAAATATTTTAGACGTTGCTGTAGCGTTAAATATATCTACAGAATAAGCCCTTGCGACGCCCAGCTTTGCACTGCAAGCTCCCGGTGTGGGAATATCTGGCTGATTGGTACCAAAGTACACCTTGCCCGCTACTGCCAAGGGTGCATTGACCCCCTTCTCGCCTTCACTGTCACCGTCAATCGTGCCGCCCTCCAGCGTTATATAGAACCCGGAGAAATCCGACGTAATCTCCGTCAATGTCACAAGCGTGACTTCATTGCCAGAGCTGTCCTCATAACGATCATCGGTTTCATCATAACTACAATCAATCGGCTGATTGGAAGCATCAATACAATTGAACGCCGTCCTATCCAGCAGGTCGCTTTCGGTAATAACCGCATTGCCGGCTGGCACGCTGTCACCACCATTCTTGTCAACAATCAGGTAGAAACGGTTATCGACATTATAAGCGAGCCCTGGCGTATTGTTATCCGTATACAGAGGCTTTTCACGGTCCCCGGTTACCCCAACAACGATGTCGTAATCCTTGGTCGGGATAACATCGGGCGGGAACAGAAACTTGCGCGCGTTGTTGCCAGTACCACCCAGGCTGGCGAACTGGGTGAGTGCCCAATTTGCCGGTGCTTTATTCCCGCCGGGCTCTAGGTCAACACGCCAGATATTACCGCCCATATCAGCGGCATAGAGCCGATCTGTTTTTCCGTCAAAGTTGTTGTCAAAGAGCGCGATATCAGCAGCGATCGGTCGATTTAAACTGCTATTTTCCACACATGCGGCGCCAGATGGAACTGTGACCCCGGTACAACTTGGGAAAGCTCCCCACACCAAATCACCGTTTCGGACATCAAGAACTACAATGCCGCGCCCTTCATCAATATCGGTTACAGCCGGTGCTGGGTCGCTATCTTCGGCCGTGTCATAGCCCGCACCGAATACCAAGACCGGGTAGTCATATCCATCCACCTGAGTAACCTTGGGCTGCGACCAGGTTTGCCCAAGTTCTGGCAGATCGGCATCGGATACACTCCACAAGAACTGCGGTGACGTAGGTGTCGTCACATCAAGGGCGTAGATGATATTTCCGCCACGTCGCGCACTCAAAAACACGTACCTTTTGCCACCCGTTGGGGTAGTAGCAGCGTCATAGGGCCGATCGTCCAACAAGCTGGTAGTTGTACCGTCAAAGAAATAATCCCGTGGGATCGCGTTGGGATCTGCGATGCCGGTGTAGTTAATTCTTGGATCGTCATTGTAAAGACGCTTAAACTTAGTGAAAAATTCCGGCGCTACAAAACTCCACAGCTCTCCACCCGGCCTTACACCGTTTATTGAACGAGTCTGATTGCCGTTAATAGCTCGAAACAGTCCATCGTTTGACCCATAGAAAACCACAACGTCACTTTCGTTATTGCCGTTGTCATTATCGATATCGCCATAATTGATAACCGCCGGACGGGAATGCAGCACGTCTCCATGAGACGATGGACGAATGCTGATAGAACAAGCGGAGCCATCATTGTAGGTTCGCGTACCATCGCTTTTTAGTGGGCAGGGACCAATAGACGATTCATTGCCTGCGTTATCCTCACCCCGAATCCAGTCAATAAGATTATCGGCCGTCAGAGATGCCGTACTATTACTACAGCTGATTTCGTGACTTCCGAGTGCGAGGCTTTCGAGCTGCACCGTATACGTATCGCTTGTCAGCACCGTATCTACCTCGGTGAGATATACGCCTGTGCCCGTTGCAATCTGGTTCAGGTTGAAATCAATTGCTTCGTTGCTGTCTTTGACGCAGCTCTGAAGCTCAATTTCCTCACCAGCGGCGTAACCGTGTGCGCTCTGCTCGACATACGCGGTTCTCGAGCTTACGTACAACGTAATTTCGGCGCTGCCGGAAGCGCCATCAGCCATACTGTTCAGCTGAAGGGTAAAGGAATCGGCGCTCGAATTAGTTAACTCGCAGAATTCGTTTGTTGGGCTGTTTGGCTGATCACAATCGGTTTGGCCAAGCGTACCAACGTCGCCTATCAGTAGGTTACGATCAACAATTGCAACCTTGTCCCCAACCACAGAGTTTTTACCCTTCCCACTGGAAAGGGTCAGATTGGGCAAGACCCCACTCGTCACGGTAAAGCCGCACGATATTCTTGCCGGCTTATTTTTATTTGTTTCTAAATTATTACACGTGTAATCAACAACAAGATTGTTTATCGACCCGGCAGTAACCTTGGTTCCACCGCCTGCGCTGGCAGATAAGCCAAACCAAGTGTCACCGTTTGCTGAGAAGTTGGTCTTGTTAAAAGCAATTAAGCCATCGGTATCACATTTTCCGGGCGCACAACTATAGACCTTTCGTGCGGCCTGACTGGTCAGGTAATCCACCCGAGCCATCTGCGCTGCACCACCCTTCTCAACCAAGTCGCCGTCTGGCGCATCAAAGGTTAAGCCATCACCGTTCGGGTCGTTCACCCAAAAACCGTAGCCTTCATCCGCTGCTGTAGGCCAGTCACTTTGTCCCGCTGGGGTATTACTGGTCCAGAAACTAATGGCTGCATCTGATATCGCGCCTGTGTTCGGGTTGGTAGCAGACACAATAGTCCCGGAAGGATCCTGTGTTGCGTCGGCAAGTGCGATATTACCAGCTGAGTCAAAGCCCAACTGATAATGTTTCACATTACCAAACCAGCGTGGACCCGCCTGGGC
>NZ_JBVBUV010000081.1:0-16055 GCF_057445395.1 Litorivivens sp. | reverse complement strand
GGGCACCACTTACGCTTACACCGGCGAACAGCGTGTGGCTGCCGATAGTCAGACACCCGACCCTTGTATCGAGGAATTTGCCCTGTTTAACGCCAATATCGACTGGTCCGGTATCTTTGGCAGCAACTTCGATCTGGTGGTCTTTGGCAGCAACCTGCGCAATGAAGAATACGAAACCTATAAAAGCGGCACCTTGCGCACCCTCGGCTTTGATTCCCGCTCGGTGGGCCAACCCAAACTGTTCGGCGCCCGGCTGCGCTACAACTTTTAAGGAAGGAGCAGATCATGAATGCACCGCAAAAAGCACAGGAAGCGATGATGACGACGCCTTATTATGAAGCCGTTGGCCAGGAAAAACTGGTTTTTAAAGCTGCCTACAATCAGGGGCTCTCCATCCTGCTGAAAGGCCCGACCGGCTGTGGCAAAACCCGCTTTGTTGAAGCCATGGCCCACGAATTGAATCGGCCGTTGATTACCGTGTCCTGCCACGATGACCTCACCACAGCCGATCTGGTGGGTCGCTTTCTGTTAAAAGGCGGCGAAACCCAGTGGGTCGATGGGCCGCTGACTCGCGCAGTTAGAGAAGGCGCTATCTGTTATCTGGATGAAGTGGTCGAGGCTCGCAAAGATACGACCGTTGTGCTTCACCCCCTTTCCGATCATCGCCGTCAACTGCCAATCGAACGCCTCGGTATTACGCTGGATGCAGCACCCGGCTTTTGTCTCGTCGTTTCCTATAACCCCGGCTACCAGAGCATCCTGAAAGACCTCAAAGACTCGACCCGCCAGCGCATGGTGGCCATTGAGTTTGATTACCCCGCGCCTGAAACCGAGCAAACCATTCTGATTCAGGAATCCGGTGTCACCGCGGATACGGCCGAGCAATTGATCACACTGGCCCAAGCGATTCGCCGATTGGAAACCGGCGGTTTGCGAGAAGTCGCCTCCACTCGCGTGCTGATCGCCGCTGCCCGTTTGACGACCGAAGGCCTGAGCCTGCGCGAAGCGGCGCGTTACGCTATTGCTGCACCCTTGAGTGACGATCCGCAAGTAACCGCTGGCCTCAACAAAATGATTGAAGCCTACTTGACGGAGTAAACCCCATGCCACTGCGCATCAAGCTTTTTACCGGCTTGTTCTGGCTGTGCAGCGCTGTACTACTGTGGTTTGGCGTGCAGCTGATCCTGCTTGGTGGTTCACCGTATTACCTCGCCGCCGGGCTGATATGTGCTTCAGTGGCCTGGCTGACGCGTCAACGACAGACCAAAGTGCTCGGTCTTTATACGGTCTTTTACGCCGCTACACTGATATGGGCGCTGTGGGAATCCGGCCTCAATGGCTGGGCGCTGACCGGGCGACTGGCCTTCTTTACTGTGCTGGGGTTGTGGATGCTAGCTCCGCATTACCGCAGCTATCTGGGGCTGAATCCCGGCTTTTCCGGCGCAGGCATTTTCTGGCCCACGTTGTCGCTCTCTTTAGTGCTTACGGTTGCCGTGATCTTTTATCTGGATACACCGACGCGTCATCCCGAAGCAAACATCGACTACAGCGCCCCCGTCAATCCCCGCGACGGCAAATGGCACCACTACGGCAATACCCAAGCCGGTTCGCGCTTTTCACCCTTAGTCCAAATTACGCCGGAAAATATTGGCAAACTGGAGCCGGCATGGACTTACCACGCCGGCACGCGAGGCTATGAACCTGCCAGCATATTCGAAGGCATTCTCACCATCGAAGCCACGCCATTGGCCATTGGGGATCGCCTCTATCTGTGCACGGGCTATAACGACATTATCGCATTGGACGCCGAAACCGGACGTGAAATCTGGCGCCATGAATCGGGTCTCGATGCCCGCAACGTGGCCACAAAAACCTGTCGCGGTGTCAGTTACTATGCCGTGCCGGAAGCCAGGGGGTTCTGCTCGCACCGGATCTACACCGCCACGCTGGATGCTCGGCTGATCGCCGTTGATGCCGATAGCGGCAAGCCCTGCACCAACTTCGGTCGCAACGGCGTCGTCGACCTGTTGCAAGGGATGGGTGAAGTCGTCAAAGGCTATTACTACGTCACGTCGCCACCCGCCGTGATACGCGGCAGACTGGTACTGGGTGGCTGGGTACTAGACGGCCAGCACACCGAGGAACCTTCCGGCGTCATTCGCGCCTTCGACGCGGTAACTGGTGAATTCAGCTGGGCCTTTGATATCGGCAAGCCGGATTTTCACCGCCTGCCGCCCGAGGGGGAATTTTTCACCCGAGGCACACCCAATAGCTGGAGTGTGATGAGCGCCGACGAAGAACTCGGGCTGGTCTATGTACCCACCGGCAACGCAACGCCCGACTATTATGGTGGCCATCGCAGCGCCTTTGACGATACTTATTCCAGCGCAGTCGTCGCCTTGAATGCCGAGACCGGCGAAGACGTGTGGGTATTTCAGACTACCCACCACGATCTCTGGGATTACGATGTTGCCTCCCAACCAGTATTGATTGATCTGCCCGACGGCCGCAAAGGGCTGCTGCAACCGACCAAACGAGGCGAAATCTTTTTCCTCGACCGAACGAACGGCGCGCCGTTGACGGAAGTGAAAGAACTGCCCGTTCCCCAAGGCGCCCTGCCCGGTGACTGGCTTGCTCCCACCCAACCCTACTCCACGGGACTGCCCTCCTTTGAAGGCGTGGAGCCAAGCGAGAAAACCATGTGGGGTGTCACGCCGCTGGATCACGCCTATTGTCGTGTGAAATTCCTTCAGGCCCGCTACGAAGGCACGATGACACCCATCGGCGTGGATCAACCGACCATTACCTGGCCGGGCTTTCTCGGCGGCATCAACTGGGGCAGCGTTAGCATTGATCCGGCACGTCAACTGATGCTGGTCAACTCTACCCATGTGATGATGTACAACCGGCTGGTCGAGCGCGCGGTCGCAGATGAAAAAGGCGTCACCCCGATTACTGCGGACGGCGGCAAAAGCGTGGGGCTTTATGCCTCACAAACCGGAACTCCCTACGCCGCCTTAATCAAACCCTTTCTTTCCTTCTTCGCTGCGCCTTGTCAGCAACCCCCTTACGGGCTGATGAGCGCCGTGGATCTGAGCAGCGGTCGCCTGCTCTGGCAGAAACCACTGGGAACCTCACGCGACAGCGGGCCACTGTTATTGCGCAGTTTCTTGCCGCTGCCTATCGGTGTACCCAATCTCGGCGGCTCGCTGACCACTGCCAGCGGCCTGACCTTTATTGCCGCCACTCAGGAAAAAATGATTCGCGCTTTCGATAACCGCACCGGAGAAAAAGTGTGGCAGGCCCGCCTGCCGGCCGGCGGGCACGCCACTCCCATGACTTACTGGTCCGACAAAAGCCAACGCCAGTTTGTGGTGATCGCTGCCGGCGGTCATACCGCCATGCTGTCCAGCAAAAGCGACGCCGTCATTGCCTACGCACTTCCTGTACCTTCGCATAATCAACAAGAGCTAACACAATGAGCGAACAAAAAACTCTTATCATCACGGGCAGCAACGCCGGCATCGGCTATACCACTGCCCTGCAGGCTGCGAAAAAAGGCCTGCGCGTGATTATGGCCTGTCGCAACCAGAGCAAGGCCGATGCGGCTCGCCAGACGATTGTGGATGCCGTTCCTGGCGCTGACGTGCTGGTGCGAATTCTCGACCTGTCGTCCTTTGACAGCATCCGCCAGTTTGCCGCCAGCATTGAACAGGAATTTGATCACTTTGATGCTCTGATCAATAACGCTGGCATGATGCCGTCGACGCTGGAACACACCACTGAAGGTTTTGAAATGCAGTTCGGGGTGAATTATCTGGGACACTTTCTGCTGACTCACTTGCTGATCCCCGTGCTGTCTCGCTCCCCGGATGCCCGCATTGTTCACCTGTCTTCCCTCGGCCATCTATGGGGAAATATCAACGAGAAAAACTTTCGCGACCGCAGCCCCTATCTGATGGGTGTAACGGCCTACGGCCAATCCAAACTTGCCAATGTGCTTTTCAGTCAGGAGTTGGCTCAGCGCTTACCCGCCAATATCGTTAGCAATGCGGTGCATCCCGGGTTTGTTGATTCCGACTTTTTCCGCAACATTCCCAAGGCCATCTATTTCTTCTGGCGCCGGGTGTTGGTATCACCCGAGACCTCAGCTAACTTCACTCTTGAAATGGCACTGGCGGAAAACTGGAAAGACCGTTCCGGAGAATTTGTATCAGCTCAGGGACCACTGCCAAAAAGCCCCCGTCTGCGCAATGCCCGGCTAAGCCAGACACTCTACGAGAAAAGCTGCCAGTTAACCGGCGCAACACCGCTGACCAAACCCGCGCTTCAGGCACAGGTTGGCTGATGAGCACACCATCGGTTTTCATCACCGGCGCGGCCACGGGTATTGGAGCGGGGCTGGTCAGCAAATTGGCAAACAGTGGCTGGCAGGTTTTTGCGGGCTACCGCTCCTCACCGCCCGAATCCGCCAGCTGGTATAAACACCCAGCAGTGAGACCAATCCAGTGCGACATTGCGTCAACTGAGCTAGTACACAAGGCGGCAAACCTGATAGCACAGGCTACCGGTAACCGTCTGGATCTGCTGATCAACAATGCAGGCTGTTTTACCAGCGGTGGTGTCGTGGAAGCCGCAGATCTAAACGCCTATCTGCAGGCGATGGACATAAACCTCTACGGGCCGCTACGGGTAATCCGCGCCTGCATGCCATTGCTACGGCACGGGCACTACCCCGCCGGCGGCAAAGGTCGCGTAATTAACGTGGCCTCGTCCTCCACCCTGATGACCTTTCCAATGGCGGCAGCGTATACCGTTTCCAAACAGGCATTCAAAACCGCCAGTGCACACCTACGACTGGAAATGGCCCCCTTTGAGGTCCAGGTTACCACTCTCGATCCCGGCTCAATTGCCACACCCATGACCGACAATGAGCACAAGGGCGCTGAGCAATGGCAAGCCATTCCGGAATCACTGCGCAGCCAGTATCGGCATAAATTTATCGACGCGGATGAGCTAATGAAACGCAATACTCGTGTCAGTGCCTACACGCCAGAGTACTTTGCCGAGATCGTGTACCGAAAGATCATTACAAAAAAACGCTTCCGCCCGCTCTACCTCATCGGGCCGGGCACGGCTGCCATGCCCTTGCTACAGCGACTGATATCGCTGCAAGGGCAGGAAAACATTTGGGCGCGGCTGTTTCGCCGCGAACACGACATATTTTCACCTTCAACCGGCGACCAGAGCATTCTGGAACGCTGAGCTCCATACAGAGGAAGCATTACGATGGCTAACCGACGCGCACGCAAACCACGCCATGTACCGACGGAATTGGTTTACGAATTTGATATGTTTCTGGACGAGGAATACCAGCGCAACCCCTACAAACGGGTCAAGGATCTGACCGAGCAGGCGCCACCGATTTTCTGGACCCCCTGCAATGGCGGCCATTGGGTTACTCAGGGCTATGACGCCACCTTCGAGATTGGCAGCACCCCGAAAGTGTTTTCCAATGAGGTGGTTCCTCATAGCTGGATGCATGCGATTGCCAAAATACAAAAATTTCTCGCCAACATTGGCATAAAGACACCCCGCATTCCCATGCCCTTTCCGCTGCTGGTCGACCCACCGCTACATTCCCAGTACCGGCGACCGCTGACGTCCGTCTTCTCCCCCAAAAATATTCGACAACTGGAAGAGGGATTTCGACAGTCGGCGCAGGGCTTGCTCGATACCATTGCCGACAAAGGCCAATGCGAGTTTATCAGTACAGTTGCTGAGCCCTTGCCGGTACAACTGTTTCTACAAATATTTGGCTTACCCCTCGAAAATCTACCGGAATACCGGGCATTACTGAAAGAACATATGCAGGGCACTACCGAAGTCACTAGCAACCTTGCGAAGCTTACGACCTTGCTCGGCATCGTGGATGTACTGAGAGACACGTTAATAGATCGCAAAAACAACCCAAAAGACGACCTGATCAGCAAGCTTTGGCAAACGGAAATCAACGGCAAACCCATTGAACTGCATGACATCGAAAACCTTGCAGTCACCCTGTTTCTCGGTGGACTCGACACGGTGGTACAAGGCATCGGTTTTGGCGTACATCATCTCGCCATTGATCAGGAATTGCAGCAGCAATTGCGGGATAACCCTGACCGGATTGACGACGCTATCGACGAAATTCTGCGTCGCTATGCCATTGCCACGCCACCGCGCAGGGCACTGACCTCAACTGAATTGCACGGGGTGAATTTCAAAAAGAATGACGTGATCTATATGTTCCTGCACGGTGCCAACCTCGATCCCACGAAGTTTGAAAACCCGGAAAAAGTGGACATCGACCGTCCCAACAAAAAGGAACATATCAGCTTTAACAGCGGCCCCCACTACTGCCTGGGCGCCTATCTTGCGAAGGTGGAACTGCGCATTCTCTATGAAGAACTGCTCAAGAAGGTTCCGACCTTCCGGCTTGACCCGAGCAAGCCACCGCAATTTCACGCCGGCTTTATTGTGGGTGTCGATTCACTGAATCTGGTTTGGTAGGTCAGTTCTCGAGGCGGCTCACTCCCACATTTGCGTTCTGTAAGGACAGTGGGAGCGGGCCAGCCCGCGAAATCATCTCGGCGAGTCGACGCCCGGCTCCGACCCAAACGGCTTGGTCAACAACACCAGCGCCGGCATAAACAGCAGGTCCGCAAGCAAAGCCACCAGAATTGCCGCAGACAGCAACAGACCAAAGCTGGAGATGATCGCCATGCTCGACAACAGGTAGCAGGAAAATGCGCCAATCAGAATAATGGTGGTAATCATCAGGGCTGGCCCCACATCTTTCAACGCCAGCTCAACCGCCTGCGCATAGTTGCCGGTTTTCAAAAACTGCCGCCGCAGGTTGATCATTAAGTGAATGGTGTCATCCACCGCTATGCCAATGGCGATGGTGGCCAGCAGCAGCTTGACGTAATCCAGATGCATGTCCAGCCAGCCCATGACGCCCATCACCACCAGCACCGGTGCGATATTGGGAATCATCGACAACATACCAACTTTAATGGATCCAAAAGCAACACAGAGGATGACGGCAACGCCCAGAAAGATCAGGCTGTAACCAACGATCTGGGTGTGGCTAATGTACTCGGCCATCTTGACCCACATCAGGCCGACGCCGGTCTTTTTAACCGCAGCCCCCGGCACCGGGTTCTGTTCCAGATAGTTATCAATATCCGACAACAGCTTTTTCAAGTTGCGCGAATCGGTCATTTTCACACGCAGTTCGACCACCGCCTTTGCGTAATCGTGAGAAACGAAGTCATAGACTTCCTTGCCACCCGACAGCTCATACACGAAAAAGTATTGCGAGATGAGCTGCTGGTCATCGGCCAGCCGATAGAACTCCGGGTTGTCACCGTGAAAACTGCGATTGATATCCTTTTGCAAATCCGCCACTGAGAAAGAATTTTGCACAAAGGGCTGAGCCTCGCTGAATTCCTGAAGCGCTTCGATGGCTTTCAGAAACTCCGGATCTTTAATGCCGTCAGCGCGCTGGGTGTCGAAAATGTATACCACACTCAGCACGCCCCCCATCACCTGCTCTACTATCTCGGTATGTTTGCGCCACTCCACATGAGGTTTGAATTCTTCAAGAAAATTGAAATCCACTTTCAGCAGGGTTGTACCCACCACACTTGCGCCGAGAACAAAGGCGCCAATGGCTACCAGCCGGCGCGGGTAACGCACCGAAACCGACGCGCACCAGTCCACCGCTTTCAGCACAAAAGGCTGTACATAGGCCTTTCCGGTGGCCTTTTTTGTTTTACCGCTGCCCAAAAAAACCACCAATAAGGTGGTGGATAGGACAAACGTGCACATCACGCCAATGGCTGCATAGATCGCCATTTCACTCAGCGCTTTCAACTCAGACACCGACATCACCAGAAAGCCCATGGCTGTTGTGATCGCCGCCATCAGACAGGCACCGCCAACTTTGCCAATGGCGCCCTGTACGGCGTCAGCGCGACTGTTCCCCTGTGCAAGCCGACGCTGGTATTCCAGAATGATATGCACCGACTGGGCCACCCCCACTCCGGATATCAGGGTGGGCACGATGCCAAAAAACATACCCAACACCCAGCCGAACAAGCCCATAAAACCCGCGACCAACACCACGCTTAAAATGACCACGGCCAGCGGACCGAGCAACCCCAGCAAACTGGCCCGGAAAAGAATCAGCGAAAACACCGCCAGCAGTAAAAATGTCAATGGGATACCGACCGAGGAATCCTGCATAAATACATTGTTGTAGGCCGCGTTCATGGCCACATCACCGGTCTGGAAAAACTCGATACCATCAAACTCCGGACTGGCAATAATCGTGCGAATCGCTGCATCGCTAACCTGCGGATAGAGGTTATCCAGCGCCGTGCCTTTCTCCGGGTCGTAGATAATATCGTCGAGCAGATCAACGCTGCTCTTGTCCATTTCCAGAATAATGGCCGCGTACTGACCAGTTTTATCGATCAGATAATCCACATAGAGCGGTCGGCTCATCACCAGATCGCGCAGAGCAAGAAGCTCTTCTTGAGTAGGTGGCACTCTGCGCATCAGTTTGCCAACGTTAATGGTGTCCTCGTCAGCGCGAATAAATTCCGTACTGGTCAGACTGGTCACATCGCGTACAAAAGGCACGTCGCTTTCCAGCCTTTCGGTGAGAAGCTGGATTTTTCTCATGGCCTCGAGATCAAATGGGCCGTGCGGTGAATCGGGTACGCGGTAGAGAATGTAGCCCACTTCGTCCGAGAGGAATTCGTCAAGGTATTCAATATAGGCTTTGTAGCTAGAGTCGCTGCGATCGAAATAAGCATCCAGGCTGTTGTCACTTACTACCTTGCTGGAAAAGTACAGGCCGCCGCCGAGCAGTATCAGACAGAAGATAGCAACAATGGCCCGGTGATTGATGGCCCAGGCAGCGAGCGATTCAAAGGCCCGATCAGTTCGGTCTACGAGTTTGTTGGACATGGCATTCTCTGTTGTTGTTTTTATTTGAGGCGGTGAGGTGATTGAAACGCAGGCTTTGCGGACAAAACCGCAGACACTGTTATTGCGGTAAACTCCGCTGAGCTTCGTACAGATAAGCCTCAACCATCGCCCCCACCTGTTCCGCCGGCGCGGTTTTCATGCCGCCACTGGCGCCCTTTTTCAAGCGCGCGTAAACGCCCTCAACTATACAGGCCATTTTCCACCAGCCAAAGGCCGTGTAGTAGTTCAGATCATCCAGAGAGTAGCCGGATTTTTCTTCGTATAGCTGTTCCACCGTAGCGCGATTAGGAAAAATTGGGTTCAAGGTGGGCGGATTCTGCAAAAACGTCAGCTTGTCACCCGGTTCTGCCCAATACTGCCGGGACCAGCAAAAATCGACCACCGGATCACCCAGTGTGCACAGTTCCCAATCGAGTACAGCGATCACCTTGCCGGTTGCATCCAGCACACAGTTATCAAAGCGGTAATCGCCGTGCGCCAGCCCGGGAGCGCGCCGTGACGCAGGAGCCTGAGCAACCAGCAGGCTGTGCATTTCATCCAGTAAAGGCAGCTCACGGGTCATTACAGCCTCTGCCTGCTTACGCCAGCGTTTCAGCTGGCGCTGCAGGTAATCCTCTCGCTTGCCCAGATTACCCAACCCTATCTGGTCAACATCCTGCGTATGCAAAGCCACCTGCACGTCGACCAGCGATTCCGTGGCACGCTGAGCCTGAGACTTGCTCAAACCATCTGTACTGATGCGATCGCGCAAGATCAGCCCGTCAACAAAGCCCATCACGTAGAAAGCCGCGCCAGTCACGCTGACATCGTCGCAGTAGGCCAGCGTGGCGGGCACCGGAATATCCGAATGCCTGTGCAGCGCATCCATAATGCGCCACTCCCGACTCATATCATGGGCGGTGGCCACCACGCCTTTTACCGGCGGGCGGCGCAATACAAACACCTCCCCTCTGGCATCGGTAACGCGATAGGTGAGGTTGGAGCCTCCTGCGGCAATCAGTTCAAATATATAGGGGGCATAGCTGCCGGTCAGGTGCGCTGCCAACCAGTCAGTCACAGCGTTCAGTTCAATTCCTTTCAGTGTGCTCACGATACGCTCGCTTTTGCCTGTGTAATCAGATGGCCGAACTTCTCTCTGGCTTTGCGCCTACGGCTGGGGATGTGCTCGCTGGGCCAACCATCCACTGGCGTTACATCCTCTAACAACAATCGCGCCAGACTTTGCTTGTGTACTTCATCGGCACCGTCGGCCACCCGCAAGGCCCGAGCACTGCGGTACATACCTTCCAGCGGCATATCGCAGCTGTACCCAAGCGCACCGTGCAATTGAATCGCGCGGTCAATCACGCTCAGCAGAATACGCGGTGCGGTATATTTGACCGCCGCTATTTCGGCGCGCGATTCTTTACTAAAAGCCCCTTTATTATCCATGGTCCAGGCCGCTTTCATGACCAGCAAGCGGATCATTTCAATCTCGGCATAACTTTCGGCAATCATGTTCTGCACCATCTGCTGCCGAGCCAGTGGTTTGCCTCTGGTATGGCGCGATACCGCCCGCTCCTTCATTGTGTCAAAGGCGCGATGGCACTGACCGATCATACGCATGGCATGATGAATGCGGCCGCCTCCCAGCCGCTTTTGGGCCAGCACAAAACCTTCGCCCGGTGCGCCGATCATATGATCGTGCGACACGCGGCAATTATTGAAACGTACATGTGTGTGACCGCCGATTCTATCCATCAGAAAATCGTCGGCAGCAAGGTGCGGGTTATGCATGGTTGGCACATCCCTGATCAATTCCAGACCCGGTGTGCCCCGCTCGACCACCACCATTGCAGCACGTTTATGCGGAGGTGCGTCAGGGTCGGTCACGCACATCACCAGCAGAAAATCCGCCACTGAGGCATTGGAGGCAAACCACTTTTCACCATTAAGCACCCAATGATCGCCGTCGCGCTCGCAGCGCGTCGCAATGCCCGTGGGATCCGAACCCGACGTTTCCGGCTCAGTTAGGCAGAATGCTGAACGCCGCTCGGCCCGCAGCAGCGGATATAGCCAGCGTTCTTTCTGAGCCTCGGTAGCCCCCACCTCGATCAATTCTGCATTTCCCGAGTCCGGCCCCTGACAACCGAAAATTTCCGGCGCCAGTTCAGAGCGACCTAGAATTTCGTGCATCAGCGCAAGGCGTTGCTGAGGCTGCCCACCACTCCCTTTGTCCAGGTGGGGCGCCCACAGGCCACGGTCTTTAACCTGCTGTTTGAGAGGCTGCCATAACGCATCTAATTCAGCCTGATTCAGGCCGTCAAGCAGAAGCTCTAGAGGAATCAGTGTGTTATCAACGAAATCGCGCATCCAGTCCAGCGCGGGAAGAAAGGCATCATCGATCGAGAAATCCCAGGCCATCTGAACACTCCTTGGGGCTAGGTATGGTATCCAGTGTGCAACAAGATCTGCTGGATTTACCTACAAATTGTTAATGATTCTGCATTGTTAACGATGAGTACTTGGCCCAAATGACAACCATTTTGAGCACATCCACCTATATCCCCCTCGTTACCCTTTCGGTATCATGGAAGTCTTCGCTGTATAGACTGAACCTGATAGTGAGACCATAAAACCAATGTCTGAACAGAAACCCCCAATTCTTTGGCCTCAAACCCTGATGTTCGCCATTACCTTCGCCATTGCGGCAATCGGCGTTCCCTGGTACGGCTTTAGCGTTGGCTTCCACTGGAGCCAGTGGCTCGCCTTCGCCGTCATTCTCGGCGCCAATGGCATGTCCATTACGGCCGGCTACCACCGACTGTGGGCTCACAACGCCTACAAAGCACACTGGTCACTGCGCCTGTTTTACGCGCTGTTTGGCGCCGCGGCTTTTCAAAACAGCATTTTGATTTGGGCCTCCGGGCACCGTCGTCACCACCGGCATGTAGACGATATCGAGCGCGACCCATATTCAGCCAAGAAAGGCCTGTGGTTCTCCCACATGGGCTGGATGATTCGAGATTACGAAGCGGGCCGTGACGATTTTTCCAACTCCCCTGACCTAATGCGCGACAAGATCGTGATGTGGCAGCACAACCACTACATGAAGATTGCCCTGGCCATGAACGTCATACCGGCAGCGCTTGTGGGCTGGCTGTGCGGCGATGTCTGGGCGGGGCTGCTGGTCGCCGGGTTCCTGCGTCTGGTGGTCAGCCATCACACCACCTTTTTCATCAACTCACTGGCACACTTTTGGGGACGCCAGCCCTATACCGACGAGAACTCAGCGCGCGACAACGATATTTTGGCCCTGTTCACCTATGGTGAGGGTTACCACAATTACCACCACATCTTTCAAAACGATTACCGCAACGGTATTCGCTGGTGGCACTTCGACCCCACTAAATGGCTGATCAAAACCTGCTCATGGCTGGGCCTCACCTGGGATCTGAAAAAGGTGCCCGACTTCAAGATTCAGCGCGCAATTGTGGCCATGCAGTTCAAGCGGGCCGAGGAAAAGCTCAAGCTCGCCAAAGCGGTCGATGTCACCACCGTAAAAGCCTTTCTGGAACATGAGTACCAATTGTTTGCTGCTTGTCTGGCTGAGTGCAAGGAACTGAGCCAGAAGACCTACGCGGACAAAGTGCAGCAACTGACCGAAAGCAAAGAGCGTCTGCAGCAGAAATGGGAAGAGGTTTCTCTGACTAGCCGCCTGAAAGAGCTCGAGTACAATATGAAAATGCAGGCTCGACGCCTGCGGGTACTGACACTGGAACTGCAGGCCGCAACGGCCTGAGTTATGAGACACCGCAAAAAGGCTGCCTGATGGCAGCCTTTTTTTTGGTTTGCATCTCGGGGCGATAACCTCAACCCTCTCCCGGCGGGAGAGGGCATAGCGACAGGATTACAGGTTATTCCCTACCCCACCCTCGGCTAGCTCCAGCGAGAATCCAATCCGGCCCTGGCCACGGCCACTAAGCAGACCAGTAAAAGCTGAACACTACGTAAAAGGCTAACAACAGCGAAACATAAACCACCATAGCACCGGTCGACAGGCTGGGTGAGAATGCCCCTCCGGGGCCGAGCGTGTGATTGGCCTTCGCTACGAGAACATCAAGCCCTCGCATTGCCGCACTGCGCACTGCGCGATCAACAGCCCACACACCGTTCAGCGTGGCGGCAGTGATTCGGGGCAGAAGTCTGCGATAGACCCAGTCAAAATCCAGATTGGTGGATTTGATTTCCTCGGGGTACCAGCCCTTGCGCATCAGCACTGCGAAAGCCAGCGCCGCAAACAGCAGCAGCTGCAATTGCGTAATCACGTGGGCAGCGGTGTAAGAATGGTAGTCCACCGGGAAAGGCAGTATGGCGTAAAGCGGGTCGGGGTAGACGCCAATCGCAATACACAGGAAGGCAGTGATGCCCATCGCCAATAGCATATTCCAGGGTGCCTCTTTAACCCGATGACCCGCGTCGTGGAAGAAAAAGGTAAAGAACGGCACCTTGATACCGGAGTGATCCAGTACACCGGCAGAGGCGAATAGCAGCACTGTCCAGATCACCCAGTGGCCCTCATAAGCCACTGCGGTAAGAATCATCGACTTGGTGACAAAACCCGAGAACAGCGGGAAGGCAGAAATCGACATCGCGCCAATAATGCAAAACGCCGTCGTCCAGGGCATGGATTTATAAAGTCCGCCCAGCTCACTGGCTTTCACCGTACCCACCCGATACAACACCGCGCCCATCGACATAAACAACAGGGCCTTGTAGAGGATGTGGGCAAAGGCATGAGCCGCCGCGCCGTTAATGGCCAGTTCAGTGCCGATGCCGACACCTACCACCATAAAGCCCAGCTGGTTGTTGAGGCTGTAGGACAGCACCCGGCGCAGGTCATTTTCAATCACCGCAAAGAAAATCGGGAAGGCGGTCATAATCGCGCCGATGGTGATCAGCAGATCCTCGCCGGCATAGCCGCGCGCCAGCGAGTATACCGCCAGCTTGGTGGTAAAGGCCGACAACACGACCGTGCCTGTAGGCGTTGCGTGAGGGTATGCGTCCTGCAGCCAGTTGTGCAGAAACGGGAACGCGCACTTGATGCCAAAAGCTATAAAGATCAGCCAGCCCGCGACACCTTCCAGACCGATATGGTCGAAGGCAATACTGCCCGTCTGCTGGTGCATCACCAAAGCACCACACATCAACAACAAACCGGAGATCACCTGAATAATCAGGTAACGAAAGCCGACTTTCGTCGCCGTCGGGTTGCGCGAGGCCCAGATCAGCAAGACCGATGACAGGGCCGTCAGCTCCCAGTAGAGGAAGAGTGTCAGTAAATCACCTGCCAGCACCGCGCCAATGGCAGCTCCAGCGTAAATCAGAGCAGCCACCTGCTGCACCCGATCCTGCACATGCCAGGCATAGATACCCGCGAGAATCGCCGCTATGTGGAAGATCACCGCCCACACAAAACTGAGGCCATCGATGCGGCGGGTGATCAATTCCATGCCAAATACGGTGAACTGCCCCGCTACACCCTCGGGTAAGGCAATCAACAAGGCCAGCGTCGCCACCGGCACAATGACGGCCCACACGCCCAAGGCGCGCTTGGGAATCACCAGCGCGACCAAACCGGCCAGCATCATCAGCAGTGCAGGGTTGAGCAACACCTCACTCATTGTAATAGTCCTCGTCCCGCTTGATCACACGACGCAGTCCCTTGGCGGAAAATACGATGACGCAGTAGGCGACAAAGCCAAAGATCGCGTAGAACGCAAAGCTGCCATCGAAGCCAAAATAAGGGTGCTTGTGATAAAAGAATTCAGCCACCACCAACGCGCCGCAGGCAATCCACAATGCCCTGACAATTTTGGTGACGTTTTCCGGGCGGTCCAACCAGCGTTGCCGCTCATCGCGTTGTTCAGATGCCATCAGGTGAGCCTCGCGGAGCGAATAAATTCATAGAGATCGCCGCCGTAGATAAACAGCGCGATACACATCAGGGCAGTAATCGTCATGGCCAGCACCGAGGTACTGCGCGCTTCCTGCAAGGTGGCGCCCTCGGGAGCCGATTTCAGGAAGGCGCGAGCCGGTATTTCCAGCAGATAAACAATATTGAGCAGAGAGCTGATCGACAGCACCGCCAGCATCAGCCAGTAACCGCTGTCCAGCGAGCCCTGCATCAGGAACCACTTGCTCCACACACCACCCAATGGCGGCAGACCGATGATAGACAGGGCGCCGAGAGTAAAGGCTATAAAGGTCACCGGCATCACTCGACCCATGCCATCAAGCTCGGTGATCTGACTTTTATGATGAGCGACATAAATCGCGCCCGCACAGAAGAACAGCGTGATCTTACCGAAGGCATGCATCACGATGTGCAGCAAACTACCCGCAATCGCCGCCTCACTGGCAAGAAAGGCGCCCAAGGTGATGTAACCCAATTGTGAGACCGTGGAATACGCCAGTCGGGATTTAAAGTTGTCTTGCCGCATGGCCACCAGCGAGGCCAGCAGAATCGAGGCGCCCGCCAGATACACCAGAAACGGCGTGATTGGCAGCTGAGCAACGGTTTCAATGCCAAAGATATACACGACTACAGTGACTACCGAGAACACACCGGCCTTGACCACCGCCACCGCATGCAGCAATGCGGACACCGGCGTTGGCGCCACCATTGCCGCTGGCAGCCAACGATGGAACGGCATGAGGGCCGCTTTGCCAATACCAAAGGCAAACAGCACCAGCAACACGGACAGAACCGACGGCGAAACATCGTCCCCGAAAACCCCACCCGGCTGAAACTCCAGCGTTCCGGCAAAGAACCAGGTACCGATCATCGCCGGAATGAAAAAGACGATGGAAGTACCCAGCAACAAACTCAGATAAGTACGCCCGCCCTTCAGCGCCTTTTCGGTGCCGGCATGGGTCACCAGCGGATAGGTGCTGAAGGTCACAATTTCGTAAAAAACAAACAAGGTAAACAGGTTGCCCGCGTAGGCCAGCCCCATCACCGCAGCAATCGC
>NZ_JBVBUV010000080.1:0-16489 GCF_057445395.1 Litorivivens sp. | reverse complement strand
GATCACGAGGTCGCTGCCCGGCACCACGCTTGCCGCGACCGCAAAGAAAGCAGCGGAGGAAGGATCGCCCGGCACCTCGATATCGCAAGGATGCAGATCGGCGAGGCCGTGAATGCGGATGACGCGCTCGCTCCCGCACTCCTCGACCGTCAGATCGGCACCGAAGCCGCGCAGCATGCGCTCGGTATGGTCACGGGTTGGCGCCGGTTCCGACACGGAAGTTTCACCCGTGGAATACAGCCCGGCAAGCAGCACGCAGGATTTCACCTGAGCACTGGCCATCGGCATATCGTAGTGAATGGCTTTCAGCGCGGAGCCACCGGTAATCCTCAGTGGCGGACGACCGCCTTCTGCCGTTTCCACAGTCACCCCCATCTCCCGCAGGGGCTTGGCAACACGCTCCATGGGGCGCTTGTTGAGCGATACATCGCCGCTCATGGTAACGGAAAATTTCTGGCCCGCCATCAGGCCAGACAACAGGCGAATCGTGGTACCACTGTTGCCCACATAGAGTTCACCCTCGGGTGCTTTCAAGCCATCACGGCCCACCCCGTGAACCGTCACACGACCATTTTCCGGGCCGTCAATCTTCACACCCATCGCCTTAAATGCATTCAGGGTTGCCAACGCGTCCTCACCTTCGAGAAAACCGTCTACCGTGGTATCACCATCGGCGATAGCGCCCAGCATAATGGAGCGGTGAGAAATTGATTTGTCGCCGGGAACACGGATGCTGCCGTTAACGGCTCCGCCCGGCTTGGCCATAAAGTCCAAGTGATATCTCCAATAGAAAACATCCCTCCCTTTACGGAGAGGGGGTGAGGGACATTTATTTCGTGCCCTTCACCTGATATTGCGTCAGAAACTGCTCATCGCGCGCCTTCTTGGCCCGCTCAAAGGTGGCCAGAATAGCGTCACTGTCGTCAGATTCAATAGCCTGGCGCATTTCCGCCAAATGTTCGGTAAAGGTGTCGAGGGAATCCAGCACCGCCGAGCGGTTGGCGCGGACGATATCGTGCCACATCACCGGATCACTTGACGCAATGCGGGTAAAATCACGAAACCCTCCAGCCGCGAAACGAAAAATCGCCTGCGCAGAACCAGACTGAGCCAACGCATCCACCAACCCGTAAGCCAGCACATGAGGCAGGTGACTGGTTGCCGCCAACACCACATCGTGTTCAGCCACATCCATATCCACCACCTCGGCGCCCGTGACCTCCCACATGGCCCGGATAGTGTCGAGTGCATCCGGGCGCGTCGTCGCCAAAGGCGTCAAAATCACCCGGTGATCCACGTAAAGATCAGCCGTGGATGCCTCCACCCCACTTTGCTCAGACCCGGCAATCGGGTGACCCGGCACAAACTGCTCAGGCACCTGCCCGAAAATACGCTCGGCGGCCGCCACCAGAGAACCTTTTACACTGGCCACATCGGTCACAATCAAATCTGGCCGCATATGAGGTTTGAGCGCTTCTAGCACTTTCTCCGCCGCCAGTGTCGGCGCCGCAATAACCACCACGTCGGCGTCTTTCACCGCTTCACCCAAATCCAGGGTCCAGTGATCAATAACGCCCAATTCCTGACCGCGAATTAATGAAGCCTCGCGGCGACCCGTCCCGATCACTTCTCCAACCGCATTGCGGTCTTTCAGCGCCCGCGCTAGCGAGCCACCAATCAAGCCCAGGCCAACAATGACAAGACGATCAATCACAGCGCTTCCAGAACGTTCGGCAGCGCTTCGAGAAAGCGTGCGTTTTCAGATTCGAGGCCAACAGACACACGCAGAAAATTAGGCATGCCATAAACGCCCACCGGCCGCACAATCACACCGCTATGCAGCAGCCCCTGATAAACTTTCGCGGCATCCACCGGTGCACCTCCTTTCGCGGTACGAAAAGAAATGAAATTGCCCACCGAGGGTATCCATTCCAACCCCAAGCGGTCGAAACCCTCTCCCAACTGCTTCAGGCCGGCAGCATTCACTTCACAGCTTTTCTGTAGATAATCTGTGTCATCCAGCACTGCCACAGCCGCAGCCAACGCCTGCGTGCTCACATTAAAGGGCGCGCGCACACGGTTCAGCAGATCGCATATCTGCGCTGACGAAACAGCATAACCCACCCGCAAACCGGCCAGCCCAAAAGCCTTGGAGAACGTGCGGGTAACAATCACATTGGGATAGCCTGCCAGATAATCCAGACCATTGGGGTACTCCGGCTCATCCACGTATTCCGTGTAAGCCTCGTCCAACACCACCACAACATTCTCCGGCACCTTCGCCAAGAAAGCTTCCAGCTCTGTTTTTTTCAGCCAAGTTCCGGTGGGATTATTGGGGTTGGCAATAAAAACGACACGGGTATCGTCCTCAATGGCAGCCGCCATCACATCCAGGTCGTGCCCCCAGTCTTTGGCGGGCGTCACGATAGCCCGCGCTCCGCAAGCCTGAACTGCAATTGGGTAAACAACAAAAGCATGTTGGGAATATACGGCGCTTGTACCCGGCGACAGAAAAACCCGGGCAATCAGATCCAGAACATCGTTAGAGCCATTGCCCAGCGTGATCTGCTGTGGTGAGACATTAAACCGTGCAGCCAGCTTGTTCTTCAGCTCAAAGCCGCTACTGTCTGGATAGAGGTACATGCCCTGGGCTGCCTTGCGACAGGCTTGCAGCGCCAGGTCACTGGCACCAAGCGGGTTTTCATTACTGGCCAGCTTGACCACATCTTTCAAACCAAGCTCTCGCTCGAGCTCTTCAATGGGCTTGCCTGCCTGATAGGGTTGCAGCGCTTGTACACCAGCGTTTGCCAGCGCGATATAGTCACAGGACATAATCAGTACCGATCAGAGGGCCGCGCGCGGATAGGAGCCCAGCACCTTCAATAATAGGGAATGCTCTTCAATTTCTTTCAGAATCTTACTGACCACTGCATCGTCGCAATGCCCTTCAAATTCTATGAAAAACACGTAGGCCCAGGTTTCCGTGCGAGATGGCCGCGTATCGATGCGCGTCAACATCACGCCGTTACGGTGAAAGGGCTCTAGCAAGCCGAACAATGCCCCGGGCTTATTGCGGGTAGATACCACAATGGAGGTTTTATCGTTGCCACTGGCAGGCACATCTTCGCGACCGACAATCAGAAAACGCGTGGTGTTATCAGCGCGATCTTCTATATTCGACGCCAGCTTTGCCAGGGAGTATTGCTGTGCTGCCATATCGCCGGCTACCGCGACAATGCCTGGCTCGACTGCCGCCATACGTGCAGCTTCGGCATTGCTGCTCACTGCAATACGCTCTACCTTGGGAAAGTTCTGATCCAGCCAGTTACGGCTCTGCGCCAGGGCCTGCTGGTGGGCACAGATACTTTTGATATTGTCGCTTGTTGTGCCTTCACCCACGAGCAAATGCAGCCGGATACGCAATTCCACCTCACCACAGATTTTCAGCGGTGAATTGATGAAGTTGTCCAACGTATGTGCAACCATGCCCTCGGTAGAGTTTTCCACCGGTACCACACCATAATTACACTGCTCAGATTCAACGGCTGAAAACACAGCCTCAATCGTAGGCTGGGAAATACCGATAACCGCATGCCCGAAATGCTTGAGCGCGGCGGCCTGGGTAAAAGTGCCTTCAGGCCCCAGATATGCGACTTCCATCGGTTTTTCCAGCGCGAGGCATGCCGACATAATTTCGCGAAAAATATAGGCTACCGCTTGGTCGGCCAGCGGCCCTTTATTGACCTCACGAATACGCGCCAGCACCTGGGCTTCGCGCTCAGGCCGGTAAAACAATAGCTGCTGAGTGCTGCTTTTATCAGCGTCGGATTCAAACTGCTGAGCCTGCTCAAAAGCGCGCGTTTTGACACGTGCCACTTCCTGGGCACAGCTCGCCCGCCGGTTCAGCAGCGCGTGAATTTCCGAATCAATCGCGTCTATCTGCTGGCGCAGTTTGTTCAGCTCGGATTGCTCATCCATCGCGCCCGTTCCTGTACTTTTAGCCATTCTTGCTGGCGAAATCCTTCATATAGGCGATCAAGGCATCGACCGCTTCTTCCGGCACCGCATTGTAAATACTGGCACGCATGCCACCGACCGAGCGATGCCCTTTCAGGTTCAGCAGGCCTGCTTCTTCTGCACCTGCCAGGAAAGCCTTGTCGAGACTATCGTCTTTCAGTGTAAACGGAATATTCATCAAGCTGCGGCTGGCCACCTCAACCGGATTGGCGTAAAAACCGCTGTCATCGATATAACCGTAAAGCTTTTCCGCCTTGCGACGGTTCAGCGTTTCCATCGCCGACAGACCGCCCTGATTCTTCAGCCATTTAAAGACCAGGCCGGCAAGATAAATAGCCATGGTTGGCGGTGTGTTGTACATCGAGTCGTTTTCCGCCGCGACCTGGTAGTCCATACCAACCGGACACAGGGCGTGGGCTTTACCCAACAGATCCTTGCGTACAATAACAATCGTTAGACCCGCCGGACCGATATTTTTCTGAGCACCAGCGTAAATCAAACCAAATTTGCTGACATCAATCGGGCGCGACAGGATAGTAGAAGACATATCCGCTACCAGCGGCACATCCACCTCCGGCGTCCAGAAGAACTCGACACCACCGATGGTTTCGTTCGGCGTGTAATGCAGATAAGCCGCGTCTTTATTGAGCTTCCAGCTATCAAACGCAGGAATGCTGGCAAAGCTGTCGTCTTCCGAGCTCGCCACAACATTCACATCGCAGTAGCGCTTGGCTTCTTTAATCGCTTTTTTAGACCACTGCCCTGTGTTGACGTAATCGGCAGTTTTGTTGTCGCCCAGCAGATTCAACGGAATCGCCGAAAACTGACCTGTCGCGCCGCCCTGCAAAAACAGTACAGCGTAATCGTCCGAAATATTCAGCAGTTCGCGCAGATCATTCTCCGCGTCGGTAGCAATACCAACAATCTCGGAAGAACGGTGGCTCATTTCCATGACCGACAGACCACTGCCCTGCCAGTTCACCAGATCGCGCTGAGCTTCTTCCAAAACGTCCAGCGGAAGCGCCGCCGGGCCTGCACAGAAATTGTATTTACGGGTCATGTTGCTCTCTTGAATAACACTGCGGTCGATCAGCAGGGCCCGTCTTGGCAAGCAAAAGAGCCGGCAACGCCAACCACTTACCTGCCAGACAGGTTCCTACCACATAATTTACGCTTCAGGCTCGGCGACTACCTCGCCTTCTACCACTTCATCACTTTCTTCAATTCGCTCAACACCCACCAGATGTTCACCCTCCTTCAACCGGATAAGGCGCACACCCTGCGTGTTACGGCTCAACACAGAGACTTCATCAGTGCGCGTGCGAACCAGCGTTCCCTGATCGGAAATAAGCATCAGCTCATCGCCTTCAAAGACCTGAACAGCACCGACCAGAGGACCATTGCGTTCGCTGGCCGCCATGGCAATAACACCCTGCGTACCGCGCCCCTTGGTGGGAAACTCAGAAAGCTCGGAGCGCTTGCCGTAGCCATTTTCCGACACGGTTAACACGCGACCGCCTTCTTTCGGAATGATAAGGGAGATCATGGTGTGGTCTTCCGCCATGCGAATACCGCGAACACCCTTGGCAGTACGTCCCATGGAGCGCACATCTTCGCCCTTGAAGCGAACCGCTTTACCGGAACTGCTAAACAGCATTACGTCGCTGTTTGCATCGGTAATTGCAGTACCTACCAGGCAATCGCCTTCTTCCAGCTCGATAGCGCGTAGACCAACACTACGCTGACGCGAGAAATCTACCAGCGGGGTTTTCTTCACTGTGCCGTTGGCCGTCGCAAAGAACAGGTAATGGTCTTCCAAATACTCCTCAATCTTGAGGATTGAGGTGATTTTTTCACCTTCTTCGAGAGGTAACAGGTTAACGATTGGGCGACCACGTGAGTTACGGCCAGCCACTGGAATCTGGTAAACCTTGATCCAGTAAACCTTACCCAGATTCGAGAAACACATCAGCGTATCGTGGGTATTGGCAATCATCAGATGCTCGACAAAATCTTCGTCTTTCACCTGCGTTGCGCTCTTACCCATACCGCCGCGCTTCTGCGCCTGATAATCATCTAACGGTTGTGTTTTGGCGTAACCGGAATGAGAAATCGTGACCACTCGATCTTCTTCATTGATCAGATCTTCAACGGTCAAATCCATCATTGATTCAATGATTTCAGTGCGACGCTCGTCACCATATTCCGCTTTAACCGCTTCCAGCTCTTCGCGAATAACGGTTTTCAGTTTTTCCGGATCACCAAGAATTGTCAGGTATTCCGCGATTTCAGCCAGCTTTTCCTGATATTCGCTGAGCAGTTTTTCATGCTCAAGGCCCGTCAGTTTTTGCAGGCGCAGCTCAAGAATGGCCTGAACCTGTGCTGGCGACAAATGGTACTTGCCGGAATGCATGCCGAATTGCGCTTCCAGCTCATCCGGACGGCAAGCATCTTCGCCCGCGCGCTCCAGCATGGCCATCACACTACCCGGCTCCCAGCCCTTGGCCAACAGTGCGTCTTTCGCATCCTGAGCCGTCGGTGAAGCCTTAATCAGGGCAATAACTTCGTCGATATTGGCAATAGCAACGGCGAGGCCTTCCAGCAGGTGGCCTCGTTCGCGCGCCTTCCTCAACAGATAGATCGTACGGCGGGTAACCACCTCACGGCGGTGACGCAGAAAGTACTCCAGCAAACCTTTCAAGTTGATCTGCTTAGGCTGCTCATCAACCAGCGCAACAATATTGATACCGAAAACGGTCTGCAGCTGCGTCTGGCTGTACAGGTTGTTCAGCACAACCTCACCGCTTTCACCGCGCTTCATTTCAATGACTACCCGCAGACCGTCTTTATCAGACTCGTCACGCAGCTCTGAAATGCCTTCAATTTTCTTCTCTTTCACCAGCTCGGCGATTTTTTCAATCAGCCGCGCCTTGTTCACCATATACGGTAGCTCCGTAACGATGATGGTGTCTTTATTGTTCTTTTCGTTGGTGATCACTTCGGCCCGAGCGCGCACATAGATGCGGCCGCGACCGGTGCGATAAGCCTGCAGGATACCCGCGCGGCCATTAATAATGCCCGCCGTAGGGAAATCTGGCCCCGGAATGAACTCCATCAGCTCATCCACGGTAATTTCTTCATTGTCCAGCAGCGCCAAGCAGCCACCCACCACCTCGGTGAGGTTGTGCGGCGGAATATTGGTCGCCATACCCACCGCAATACCGGATGAACCGTTTATCAGCAGGTTAGGGACTTTGGTGGGCATGACCGCCGGAATGGTTTCAGTGCCGTCGTAGTTAGGCACCCAATCTACGGTTTCCTTATCCAGGTCAGCCAGAATCTCATGGGAAATCTTCTGCATGCGAATTTCGGTGTATCGCATCGCCGCTGCAGAGTCACCGTCGATAGAACCAAAGTTACCCTGCCCGTCCACCAGCATATAGCGCAACGAAAACGGCTGGGCCATACGAACGATGGTGTCGTAGACCGCTGAGTCACCATGGGGGTGGTATTTACCAATAACATCACCCACCACCCGGGCAGACTTCTTGTAAGATTTGTTCCAGTCGTTGCTCAGCTCGCTCATGGCGTAGAGCACGCGGCGATGCACCGGCTTGAGACCGTCTCGCACGTCCGGCAGAGCGCGCCCGACAATAACGCTCATGGCATAATCGAGGTAGGACTTTTTCAGCTCGTCCTCGATATTTACCGGCAAAATTTCCTTCGCTAACTCACCCATCTACAACGGTGTCCTCAGTCAATCGAATTGTTATAGCTATCGTTTGCGCGTTCTCTGACGTTCTCTCAGATTCCTGAAAAAACTACTGATCCCGCAGAGGCTGAAAAGCCTCTGCCGACGCGCATGGAAACAACAGGGAAATTCCCCTCGGGAACTGTCACCCAAGGGGGTGATCAGGCACCGGAATCAAGTCGGCTAGAATAGCACAATCGAGCGCGTTTCTCACAGCAAATTGCGGTTATATACAAGCCGTTAGCGCAGATTTGGCAGCACTTTCAGCGGTATTGCGGTTATACTCAGCGCCATTGTTATCAAGGGACGCTTTCACACCATGTCGACAGCTGCAGATTGCCTAATTTTTGCACGATGGATCATCACCATCGACGCCAATCAGCCCGTACTCGACAATCATGCACTGGCAATCACCGGCAACCGGATTACCGCCATCCTGCCCGCTAGCGAGGCCCACGAGCTAACCGCAGCAAAGGTGATCGAACTGCCAGATCACGCCCTGATGCCGGGCCTGATCAATACCCATGGCCACGCTGCCATGAGCCTGTTCCGGGGCATGGCCGACGATCTGCCACTGGACAGCTGGCTGAACGACCACATCTGGCCCGCAGAAGGCAAATGGGTGAACGAAGAGTTTGTGCGCGATGGCGTTGAGCTGGCGATGGCGGAGATGATTCGCAGCGGCACAACCACATTCTCAGACATGTATTTCTTTCCGAACATCACCGCAAAGGCCGCAACCCGCGCCGGTATGCGAGCTCAGCTGGCCTTCCCGGTCTTTGAGTTTCCCAGCAACTGGGGGCAGAATCCGGAGGAATATATCCACAAAGGCCTGCAGGTACACGACGACAACAAACACAACTCGCTGATTACGGTTGCCTTTGGTCCGCACGCGCCCTACACCGTGGCCGACCCGACCATGGACAAAATTGCCACACTGGCGGCCGAGCTTCACAACGGTGAAATCAATATTCATATCCACCTGCACGAAACCGATTTTGAAGTGGCGCAATCCGTGAAAGAACACGGCATGCGCCCAATCGAGCGCCTTGCTCAGCGCGGCCTGCTCGGCCCGCGCACCCAGTGTGTGCACCTGGCCAGCCTGAACGATGACGACATCAAAACACTGGCCGCCCACAACTGCCACGCGGTGCACTGCCCCGAATCCAATCTCAAACTTGGTAGCGGCATTTCACCTGTTCAAAAAATGCTCGACGCGGGCATCAATGTCGCCCTGGGCACTGACGGCGCCGCCAGCAACAACACACTGAACCTGTTCAACGAAATGCGCACAGCGGCGCTGCTGTCCAAAGGCGCGACCGGAAACGCCACAGCCCTGCCCGACACCCAGGCTTTGCAAATGGCCACGCTCAATGGCGCCAGAGCCCTCGGCCTGGAACAGGAACTGGGCTCACTGGAGATCGGCAAACTGGCGGATGTGATTGCGGTGGACCTCTCGGCCATCGAACAACAGCCGGTGTTTGATCCCGTGTCCCAGCTGGTGTACACCCAGGTTGGGCATGCCGTGAGCCACAGCTGGATCAACGGCAAACTGATCATGGAAAACCGCCGCCTGACCACACTGAATATCGACGACATTCGTGAACGCGCCCAGCGCTGGCGCGAACAGATTGTCACTTCCTGATTCGACCGCCTGAACCAACGAGGACGCCAGACGTGTCAAAACCCAATGTAGACCCTGCAGAAATCGCAAAATTTGAAGAGCTCGCCCACCGCTGGTGGGATCGCGAGAGCGAATTCAAACCACTGCACGACATCAACCCCTTGCGCGTTAACTATATCGACGAGCGCGCGCCGCTGGCCGGCAAATCGGTCATTGACGTCGGCTGCGGCGGCGGCATTCTGGCCGAGGCCATGGCGCAGCGCGGTGCAACCGTGACCGGTATCGACATGGGTGAAGCGCCCTTAAGCGTTGCTCGCCTGCACCAGCTTGAATCCGGAGTGCAGGTTGATTACCAGCAATCGACAGCGGAAGACATGGCGCAAGCGCATGCCGAGGCCTTTGACCGGGTAACCTGCCTGGAAATGCTCGAACACGTCCCGGACCCAGCATCAGTGATCAAAGCCTGTGCGACCATGTGCAAGCCCGGTGGCGAACTGTTTTTCTCGACCATTAACCGCAACCCCAAATCCTTTGCGTTTGCTGTCGTGGGTGCCGAATATATATTACGCCTGCTGCCCAAGGGCACGCATGAATACGCCAAGTTTATCCGCCCATCCGAACTGGCGGCCTACATTCGAGATGCGGGACTGATACTGAAAGACATAACCGGCATGACCTACAACCCGCTGACCAAACGCTACAAAATGGGCAGCGACACCGACGTTAACTACATCGTACACGCCAGCAAACCCGAATGATCTCAGCAGTACTGTTTGATCTCGACGGCACACTGATAGATACCGCCCCGGATTTTGCGGCGGTGCTCAATGGCATGCGACGGCGCCGACAACTCAGCGATATCCCTTTCGAGCATATCCACGCTACCGTATCTGACGGCGCCAGGGCGCTGGTTCAGCTGGGCTTTCAGCTACAGGAAGGCGACGACGGATTTGAAGTCCTGCGCCAGGAACTGCTAGATGATTACCTTCAGCACCTGTCGGTACACTCTCAACTCTACCCCGGGATGGACAAGGTGCTGAGCTGGGTCGAGCAGCGCGCTATTCCCTGGGGTGTTGTTACCAACAAGCCCTCACTATATGCCGAACCTCTGCTGCGTGATCTGGCACTGTCGCAGCGCTGTGGCAGCCTGGTATGCCCGGACCACGTAACACAGCGCAAACCGCATGCTGAACCCATCCTACTGGCCTGCTCGCAGATTAACGCGAACCCCGAACACAGTATCTACGTGGGCGACCACCGCCGCGATATTGAAGCGGGCAGGAACGCCGGCAGCACAACCGTCGCCTGCAACTACGGCTACGTGCACGCTGGCGACCCGGCAAGTAGCTGGGGCGCCGACTATACTATTGAGCAAGCCAGCGAATTGATTGCGATACTGGAGACTTTGTGACTCACACCCTACCTGAAAACTTTCAGCCTGCCGCAGACTGCCTGAAAGGCAAAAACATTCTGATCACCGGAGCCGGCGACGGCATTGGTCGCTCAGCCGCGTTAGCCTTTGCACAACACGGCGCCACCATTGTGTTGCTAGGAAAAACCGTGGACAAACTGGAGGCGGTATACGACGAGATTGAAGCCGCTGGTGGCCCGCAGCCGGCCATCTATCCGCTGCACCTGAACGGCGCAGTTATGAAAGACTACGAAGACCTGCGCGATACGCTGGAAAAAGAATTCGGTGCCCTGCACGGCCTACTGCACAACGCCAGTATTCTCGGAGAACGCAAAACCATCGCCCAGACCTCCATCGAAAGCTGGACCGAGGTGATGCAGGTTAACGTGAATTCCAGCTTCATGCTGACCAAAGCCCTGCTCCCCATTCTGGACGTGCCCGACACCTCATCAATCATCTTTACGTCCTCCAGCGTTGGTCGTCAGGGGCGCGCCTTCTGGGGTGCCTATGCCGTGTCAAAATTCGCAACCGAAGGCCTAGTGCAGGTACTGGCAGACGAGCTGGTGAACACCAGCAATATACGAGTAAACAGTTTGAATCCGGGCGCTACCAATACTGCCATGCGCCGCAGCGCCTACCCCGGTGAAAACCCCGATACCAACCCGGCGCCCGACGCGCTCATGCCGCTGTATCTCTATCTGATGAGCGACGCCAGCCGCGACAAAACCGGGCTGCAGTGGAATGCACAAATAAAATAAACCAGACGGCAAAACCGGGGTCGGATCCAGGTTTTAGCTAATATCAACTTTTTGTACACGTGCAAAAAGGTGTTCGTCGTAAAACGTTCCGTCTTTCATCACCGCATGGCGCAGTATGCCTTCGCGCGCATAGCCATTTTTTTCCAACACGCGCATGGATGCCGGGTTACATTCAAGCACCAAAGCATACAGCCGATGCAATTGCGTGTTTTCTTCCAGCCACAGCTGAAGCTGAGCGAGTGCCTCGCTGGCATAGCCCTTACCCCAATAAGGCTGCCCAAGCCAATAGCCAACCTCGGCGCTGTAGCGATATTCCCGCTCTCCCCAGAAAACCCCGATACTCCCTATGCACAGGCCGTGTAGACAGACAGCAAAATGCTGCCCGTGTCTGTCACAGGAACCCTCTTCTATCCAATAACGGGCATCTATTGTGGTATACGGACGGGGAAATTGGTCTCGCAAAAAGCGCGTGACATTCACATTGTTAGCCAGCTCAACCAGTCTGGCTTCATCATCGCTGTGAAAGGCACGCAGGGTAATCATTGCCGCTTGATGGCGCTTACCGAGTCCGCGATCAGTTTGGGACCAGCGTAGATAAAACCGCTGTAAATCTGAACCAGCGCAGCACCGGCGCGGATTTTTTCCGCCGCGTCTTCACCGCACATGATCCCCCCCACACCAATTATGGGAATCTCGCCCTTAAGCTGGGCCGCCAGCTCACGGATAACCGCTGTCGACTTATCGCGTACCGGCGCACCACTGAGGCCGCCAGCTTCCGCGCCGTGCTCCAGATGTTTTACCGCATCGCGTTCAATCGTGGTGTTAGTGGCAATCACGGCATCAATGCGATGCTCCAGAAAGGCACCCGCCACATCGGCAATATCACTCACCGCCATATCGGGCGCGATTTTTACCGCCAGCGGCACATAGCGGCCATGCTCCGCGGCCAGCTCCGCCTGAGCCGTTTTCAACTGAGCAAGCAGTTGCTTGAGTGGCTCACCAAACTGCAGGTCCCGCAAACCCGGGGTGTTGGGTGACGACAGATTTACAGTGATATAGGACGCATGAGGGTAAACCTTGCGCATACAAATCAGGTAGTCATCGACAGCCTGCTCGGCCGGGGTATCCTTGTTTTTACCAATATTGATGCCCAGTACACCGGTAAACTTCGCGTTTTTTACCTGTTCTACCAGATGATCCACGCCCAGATTATTAAACCCCATACGATTGATGATGGCTTTTGCCTCGGGTAGACGAAATAAACGCGGCTGCGGATTGCCAGGCTGAGGCTTTGGCGTGACCGTACCCACTTCAATAAACCCGAAGCCCAACGCCGCCAGGCCATCAATGTGTTTGGCATCTTTATCCAGCCCGGCCGCCAAACCTACCGGATTGGGAAAGGTAATACCCATCACTTCTACCGGGTGATCTACGCGCTTGGGCGCTACCAGCCGAGAAAGGCAGAAAGTATCGGCTAGTGAAATGCCCGTCATACCCAGATTGTGGGAGGTTTCTGTAGGCAGTTGAAACAGGATTTTCTGGAGCAGGGAGTACATCGTAATAAGGGCTCGGCTAGTTGGGCCCAGGGCAAGGGTTAGACTTGCCCTGCCCCTCTTCCTTTGAAAAGAGGGTTTAAGCGCGTTTAAACAATCGGCTGACATCCTGCTCAAGCGCATACAAGCTTGGCAGGTAGAAGAGCGTGATTATACTACCGAATACCACGCCCCACAGCATCACCATTGCCAGCGGCGCGACAACAACATTCAAACCAAACAAACCATAGGCCACCGGATACAGCCCTGCCACTGTGGTCAATGTGGTAATAAAGATGGGGCGCAGCCGCGTACTCGCCGTCTGCACCAGCAAATCTGCATCAATGTGAGTGCTATTTCCCCGAGCGCGATTCAATTGATCGATCATTATCAGAGAATCATTAACCAGAATACCGGCCAGCCCGGTGATCCCTGCCAGCGCTGACATACTTAACACCATGCCCTGAAGTGCAAAGGCTATCATTACCCCCAAAATACCCAGCGGAATAACCAGTAGCACCAGAATAGGTTGCGATACGGAATTAAACAGCAGCACCAGCAGCACCAATATACCGGCCAGACTGAGCAGCGCTGCGCTGCCAATATTCCCCAGTGCATCCTGCTGCCGATCAGCTTCGCCACCAGCCACAAACTGCAGGTGCGAGTAGCGCTGACGCAGCTCACGGTCCTCGATGTAACCCTGTAGCAGGCGATTGGCCTCGGCGACAGACAACACCGACTTGTCGATATCGGCATATACCGTCAGCGTGCGTTCGCCAAAGTAGTGATAAACCGTCGCCTGAGCAGATTTGGTTTCGAAATCTGCCACACTGCGCAGCAACACCGGCTCACCCCGGCTGTTGATCAGGGTCAGACCATACAGCGTAGAGAGCTGGCCTTGTTCCGGCTGACGATACTGCAAGCGGAACCGAACCCGCTCTTCCAACGTCTGCATTTCCTCCACCAGCAGCCCGTCAAACGCCACACGCACAGCCTGGGTCACGTCCTGCACAGTCAGGCCGTAGTTAGCCAGCAACTCGTGCTTGAGCTGCAGATCAATAATATCCTTGCCGCGCCGGTAGGACGTCCACACGCGGTCAAAACCGGCTATTGTCTGCAGGTACTGCACAATGTCGTCAGCTACCCGATAGCGATCATCTGAATTACCGACAATTTCCAGCTCGATCGCCTCGCCGGTTGGCGGCGAGTTTTCCTGAGGCACGACTCTGGCCAAGACAAAATCCGATTGCTCAGCCATAAACTCACGCAGCTCGGACACTATCACCGACGATGTGCGGGTGCGTTCCGACTGCCTCACCAGATATAGCTCGACAAGGCCCCAGGAATTCTGGCGACCTTCGGTTACATTTGCCATGCTAGGCAGATCGTGGTGTCCAACGGTGACTTTTGTCGCCAGAACATCACGCCCCGCAAGATGCGCAACCAGATCTCGTTCGAGTTCAGTCAGCCGGTCACGGGTCGCCGCAAAGGATGTCCCGAGTGGAAGTTCCAGCTGAACCGTAATTGCATCGGTATCCCCTTCCGGGTAAAGCTCCAGTGTAAGACGCTGGTAACTAAACAGTGCCGCAGCCACTGCCAGCCCAAGAATCCCAATGAAACTGATCACGCGATGCCTGAACATATGCCGCATAATCCAGACATAGGCCCGCTCAACCGGGTTAAACCATTCGCGCGACAGGCTTTTTCCGTCGCGCTGACGACCACGCAGCGCGTGCGCTATATGCGCCGGCAACATGACTTTGCATTCCACCAGTGACGCCAGCAACACCATGACAACCACTGCTGGCAGCATCCAGAGGTATTTCCCCTCAATACCCGACAGAAACACCAGCGGCATAAACGCCAATACCGTCGTCGCCGAACTGGTCAGCACGGGCGCTGCCATCACAGCAGTGCCATCAATCGCCGCCTGCAACGGCGATTTTCCCCGCTCCGCCTCGCGAAAGATGCTCTCGGCTACCACAACCGCATCGTCAACCAGCACACCGAGCATCAGAATAATGCCGGAAATGCTGAGCTGATTGACCGTAATATTGAGCGACGGCATGAAAATAAACGTGAGCATCATGGCCGTGGGAATACCCACCACCACCCACACCGTGAACCGGAAGGGGAAAAACGCGAGCAGCGTGAGAAACACCAGCAACATGCCAAACAGTGCATTACTACTGAGCATTTCCAGCATATTGCGGGCATAGCGCGTTGTATCGTTATAGATTTCAAGCCTTACACCAGACGGCATCATCGCCTGTTGCTCGCGAACAAACTCGCGTAACTCTTCAGCGACTGCCACGCCATTGGCCTGCGCGGTTTTCTTGATCAACAGGCCAACCGCAGGTTGACCACCTATCAGCGGTTGAATCCTCCAGTCTTCGTAATCAACAACAACCTCTGCAATATCCTTAACCCGCGCAAAGTTATCGCGCCCCACCGCCCGCACAATAACCTCGGCCACATCTTTGGGGTGCTCAAATTGCCCAACCGTAACAACATCACGCTCAGAGGTCGTCGATTCCAACGCACCGCCAGAGTCTCTGACATTGCGCGCGGCGATGGCGCGGCTGATCTCCGCCGCATCAATACCCAGTTGCTGCAAGCGCTGTGGATTCAGCAAAATGCGAACTTCCTTGCGCCGATAGCCGCGCCGATCAGAACCGGCCACACCCTCCACCTGGCGCAGCTGCACCTGCAGGCGCCGTGCGGTGCGACGCAGTACATCTTCATCCACATCACCGCGAACCAGAATTTCCATGATCGGTGTTCGGTCGGGGTCTTCTGCGGCCAACAAGGGCTTTTCAAACACCTCGTCTGGCATGCGCGGATAGGCGCGATCAATGGCGCGCTGCAGGTCTTCACGAAAACGCCGGTTCTGCTCACGACTGTGATCCGGACTCGCCTGCACCAGAAGACTCGACTGCCCCTCCATACTGGCCGACCGCAATTTATCGAGACCTTCAATTTCAAGAATTTCTTCTTCCAGTGGCACCGTCACTGAAAGCTCTACATCAGTCGCTGCGGCGCCCGGCCATACCGTTGTAATGTAGAAAATACCGGTATCCAGCGCCGGATAGCTGCTGACAACCATCCCACGCAAGCTGACAAAGCCGCTGAGAAACAGCATCACCAATATAAGGTTTACCAGCAGCGGACGGCTGGCAAAAAACGTGATCAGCCCTCTCATGGCTGCTCGCTCTGCAAGACAACGGTTTTACCGTTGGCCAGCAAATCAAGGTGGCTGGTAATCAACCGGTCGCCGGGATTGAGGCCGGCCAGCACCGGCAGCTCATCACCCGCGCTCGCTGCAAAGGTGGGCTCGACTTCCCGCACCCGCCCCGCTTCGTAGATAAACACCACGCGCCGACGATTGCGATCCAC
>NZ_JBVBUV010000079.1:0-16791 GCF_057445395.1 Litorivivens sp. | reverse complement strand
GTCTTGAGCAGCGCAAAGTCAAAACTGACGGCGTTGTTCTGGCAGAGCCGCGCGCTCTGATTGGCAAACGCCTGACCGTAGAAAAGAAGGCAGGCGAGCCCTTTAACAACCGTGACGTGGTGGCCTTGAAACGTCCGTCGCTGGCCGAGGTGGTTCCAGCGGGCCGGGTACTGTACACCCTGGCACCTGACCCACAGAGTATTCCCGTTTCCCAACTGCGCGGTGGCGACCGTCTGGATGTGCTGGTGACCAGCGCAGCTGGCGTTCGCACGGTCGCCCGCGATGTTCGCCTGGTCGGCGTGATGCGCCCCTCGGGTGCCGCAGGCGCGGCCGGTGGTAAAGGTGTGATGAGCTTGCTGCCACAGAAAACCCCGGCCTCTAGCGGTGGCGGCAACATTACCTCTCTGGTTGTAGCCGTCTATCCGGAAAGCGTTTACCCTTTGGCAAGTATCCACACTTCGGAGCGTGTTTCGCTGGTGTTGCACGGTGCGCGGGATCTGGCGCGCGGTGAGCCGCTGGCCGTGCAGCCCGTGAGAACCCATCACGAAGTTGAAATGGTACAGGGGCTGTCACGCTCTACCGTACGAGTGCGGATCTAGCGACCGGTACAAGGTCGCCACAATAATTCAGGAGAGCCAAGATGCGACGGGTGTCAGGCAACGACGGGGACAAAAAAATGTCGGAAGCAAGCAAAGAAAACGACTACTTCCGTAAATTACGCCGCCTCGTTCACAGCAAACTTATTGATACGATTCAGGATGATGGCATCCAGACATTGGGTCAGTCGAAGGAGATCAAAGAGCGCGTCCACTGGATCGTCGACGATCTTAAAAACGAGCGTGGCGCAAGTATTAGTGCAGAGCAACAGACTCGGTTAGAACAGGAAATTTTGCAGGAGCTGAGCGGCATGGGGCCGCTGGCATCTCTTATGCTTGAACCCGATGTTACCGACATTCTGGTCAATGGCCCGGAGGAGGTCTGGGTTGATCGTGGCAAAGCTCTGGAAAAGACCGATATTCGTTTTGATGATGATTCTCATCTGCGCCGCTTCCTGGATCGCATCGTTTCAGCGCAGGGGCGTAACCTGGATTCGGCCAATCCGATGGTAGATGCAAAGCTTGCTGATGGCAGCCGACTACACGCGGTGATCCCACCGCTGTCCAGCCGAGGTGCAGTAGTATCCATTCGCCGTTTTCGCAGTGAGGGGATTACCTCCGAGCAATTGGTGGAAACAGGTTTTCTCAGTTCGGAAATGCTGAAACTCTTGCAGTTTGCGGTAGAAGCTGGAATTAACATTGTTGTGGCCGGAAGCGCAGGCTGCGGTAAAACCACGCTGTTGAATGCGCTGGCAAAAAGTATTCCCGCCACTCAGCGAATCATTACTATTGAGGAAACGGCTGAGCTTAAGCTTGACCATCCTCATGTGATTCCCCTGGAAGCCCGACAATCGAATATGGAAGGCCTGGGAAAAATAGAACTCCGTGATTTGGTAAAAACCTCACTGCGTATGCGCGCCGACCGCATCGTGGTGGGTGAAGTGCGTGGTGGAGAAGTCATGGATATGTTGCAGGCAATGAATGTTGGCCACAGCGGTAGCATGACCACCGTGCACGCGAACAACAGCCATGATGTGCTGAGGCGCCTGGAAGCACTTGCCTTGATGAGTGATGCAGGTGTGCCGCGAGAATCCATTCGCGAGATGATTGCTTCTGCGGTACAGCTCATTGTTCACATCAATCGCTTTCGCGACGGCAAACGTCGGGTGTGTAGCATTAGTCAGGTAATTGCAGAGGGCGACGAGCTTCGGGTGGAGGATATTTACCGTTTCGATGTTTCTGAAACGACCCCCAACGGTGAAATCAGAGGGCAGCATCACTATAATGGTATACAGCCGCGTTTCCTGGAGCAGGTGAAAACTAAGGGGTTTGATGCCGGCGCGCATGGGCTTGGAGCTCTTGGTTCGGGCGAGGTCGAAGCATGATTGATCTCATTTTGCTGTTTGCCTGCTTGCTGTTCGCCGGCTACGCCGCATATTCCTTTTTTTCTCTACGCGCTTCACGTGAGTCCGCTGCAGAGACGGATTTATTTCTAGAGGAGGAGAAGGAACAGCTTGCCGGGGCCTCCTACAAGGTCTCGTCCGTACGCCAATCACTGCAAACCTTAAACTTACGCATTGAGCCGCTACTCTTACTTGGCATAGTGATTGTGGCCAGTGTATGCGTGGGCTTGGTCTTTCTGGAGTTTTTTCCTGAAAGTCAGACTCTCGCCATTATTTCCAGTCTGGCGGTAATGGTGATGGTCTACTTTCTGTTGAATGACATTAGCCGTTGGCTACGTTATCGATTTGAACAAAAACTGGTCGATGCGCTGGATTTAATTCAAGCTGCTGTTGCCGGCGGTGTTTCTCCACAAAGGGCTTTGACGGTTGCGGCCAACACGACACGTGGTGCGGTGTCGCGAGAGTTGCGCGAGGTCGCCGATCGGCTGAGTTACGGACTTCCCGTCGAGCGGGCGGTCGAGCGCATGCAGTATCGTTATAACTCCGAAGGGGTGCGTCTATTCAAGCAAGCGTTGATGGTGAAGTGGGAGTCGGGTACCGGCTTCGCCCCCCTATTGGAATCCATCAGTGAATTGCTGCGTGAGCGCATTAAGTTGCGCATACAGATCAGCGCGCAGTTATCGGGTTCACGCTATGCCGCTATTTTTACGGGTGCGCTGCCTTATCTCTTGGTGCCGCTTTTTCTTTGGAAGCAGCCGGATTGGTTTGAACCCTTAAAAAACAGTGAGCAGGGATCGACGTATTTACTGGTAGCGGTGCTTTCACAAGTGTTTGGCTATTTGTGGCTCAGACGTCTCTTGAGGGTAGAAATATGAGTAGTGATTGGTGGTTCGACATTATCCTCGTTCTGCTCTTGGGAGGCCTCGGATTACTGGCTTGGGCTCTGCGGAGAGTTTCTGCACAAGCTGATGTCAGTGAGCATTTTGAGGTGGATCTGGAGGCCAGTAAACCTCCGCGCAAGTGGGGGCTTTACCCTCAAAAGCTGATACGCCAAAGCGGATTCTCCAGCGATCGGGCGAAATGGGTGTATTGGCCCTTAAAGGTATCTCTGGCTTTGTTGGCGCCCATGGCGCTGATAGAAATCACCACAGGCGAAATGGCGGGTGCCGGTCTGGCGGCTGCCGCAATTGTGGCTTTCCTGGTGCCAGATCTGTTTCTGGTTATGCGGCGCCGCCGTCGCCGGATGGCCATTGCTAGTTCCATGAGCTTTTTCGTGAGTTTGATGGTGGTCTATTTGCGCTCGGGTATGGGGCTGGCACAAGCCTTTGACAATTCAGCCAAGTATGGCCTGACGGACGACAACCCCTTGAGTAAGGAGGTGAGCCTACTTACTCAGGAGATTGCTGCGGGTCGCGAGCGTGATGAAGCCTTTGCCTGTCTGGCAGAGCGTACTGGCGTTGAGGAGCTGGAGCGAATTTCGGCAGTGATGTCGGTCGGTTTCAGCGTTGGGTCTCCGGTGGCGCAAACCTTAGAGGCGCAGGCGGATTTGCTTCGCGCCAAACAACGTCAGGCGGGAACGGAGTTAGCCAACCGCAAGACGATGGAGGCCATGCTACCCATGATTATGGTGTGCTTCCCCATGTTTCTGGTTTTGGTTTTCTATCCGGCCGGCGCGCAGATATACGAGGTTCTTCAGTTGATGAAAGAACTGTTTTAATTAAGTGCTATATTGATTTGAACGCTGGAGTACCAGAATAAACTATGTCTTCTTTACAGTCGCATAACAGCACGCCGGGCGTGAAACGACAACGCGGGTTTATCATAACGGTTGAGCTCATCCTCATAACCACAATTCTGGTGATTGGCACGCTGGCGGGTGTTGTGGCTATACGTGATGCGCTGGTTAAGCAATATGCGCAAAAGCAGTCTCGTGAAGTGTATGTCAGTGATGCCAACGGTCAAGTATTGGGGAAGGCCGTCGATTTTGATGAACACGACGCGCCGCGTATTCCTTATATTGACCGAACGTTGCCGCCTGGCACTGATGGTGTTCAGAGAAACTATCGGGTGTTGATAGGTGTGCGCGATGATCGTTTTACCAGTCGCGAGCCGGTCTATTATTCAACAGAAAACTGTACGGGCACGCCGTGTATTAAAGCGACAAGTGATGAACGCGCAGACAGTTATGATGTAGCCAGTGATGGAGCCGCGGGTGCGGTCAGCTATCTCAATGCGCTGCAAGGAGGACCAAACTACGGCATCGGGCGTGATACTTCGGGAGGTTTCAAGGGTTATTTGTATCGTGAAACGTCTGTAGCCTGTCCGTTTACGCCGGATGCCGTTGTGTCGAGATACATCTCCCAGAAGGTTGTTCCCGGGTTGCCCTGTGAGCCAGTCGCTACATCCTCAGGTGGAACGACTACCACTGGTACAACCGGCGGCACCAGTGGTCCAAATATAGTAGAGGCCTATACTGACTGTATTGTTGGAACGGATCTCACTGGCGCAATTATCCCTTGCAGTTGTCCGAGTGGGTATACGGATGAAGGTGATGTTATTAACGCAATTGATGCTGAAATTCAGAACTCGGTTAATATCGGCGTGGGTGCTACGCGGGGTTTCGTGAAAGACCTCGTACCATTGCAAGTTGGTACCATCTGTTGTCCAAGCGGGTATAGCCTTGATCCTGCGAATCTGGCGGATACCGTCGCGTTCGCTATTCTGGTGCCAAGTATTGAGCTGGCGATAGGGACCGTAGGTAGCGTCGACGCAAAGATACAAACGACCATTCAAGCAGTGGATGACGTACTGAACAACACCGCATTGCAGTGTGTACAAGACGGTGTTGCGCCGCCAACAGACTCGGGAACCGTCGTTGAGAGTAGCGTGGAGCGCACACTGCAGCTGCACTTGGCAGAACCAGTGTCCTCGCCAAACGACCAGACGCAAAACGCGCTCGCACCATTTTCGGCGCCGTTCCAAGTTAATTTGCCGGCAGATGTGGCCGAAGATAGTTGGATCTATATTCCACCAGACGGCGAGGGGTAAGCGCCGCCTGGTTGGTTTACCGGTTAATTTTCGAGTTCAGGAATAACGTCAGCAAACTTTTCTATCATGGGGATGAATAGATCCGGTTTGTCCCACATATCCATTGAAACACCAATATTGCAGCGGTCGAAACCCAAGTCGCGGTAGCGTTTCAGTTTGTCCGGGGTTGGTGAGTCCATTACCTGCAGGGTGATTTCCACGCTGTCGGGGTCGCGGCCGTTATCTTTAACCATCTGTTTGAATTCGCTGACAGCGGTGTCAATATTGGGTAGTGCGACGTCAACCGGAAACCAGCCATCTGCCCATTTCGCGGCATGTTTGACGCCTAGTGGGCCCATCGCGCCAAAGATCACTTTGGGGCCGTCGGCCTGCACTGGCTTAGGCGCGCTCCATACCGGGTCAAACTTTACATACTCGCCGTGGTAGCTGGCCTCATCTTCACGCCACAGAGCGCGCATCGCCTCCACGGTTTCGCGCATCACTGTGTAGCGCTTATTCCAGGGGTGGGGATTCACATTGACGAACTCTTCTTCGTTCCAGCCTACGCCGGTTCCAATAATGACGCGGCCATTTGACAGGTGATCCAGCGTAGCAATGGTTTTTGCCTGGGAGAAAACGTCGCGTTCCATGAGCAGAGCAATCCCGGTGCCCACCTTCAGCTTTTTGGTCACCGCTGCGGCAGCCATCAGCGATACGTAAGGATCCATCATCTGACGGTAGGGCGCGGGCATATCACCCCCGGCCGGGTAGGGGGTTTTACGGGAGCAGGGAATATGGCTGTGCTCACCATACCAGAGTGAATCGTAACCGAGTTCTTCCAGTTTCCTGGCCAGAGTAATCGGATCTGGGTCATGAACGGTGTTCATGGAGCTGAAGCCTAGCCGCATGGTATTGTCCTGTTATTAAAAACATTTTTAATGGTATGGAATAGCGTAACGCGTGCCGCAAGTATTGGGAACACCCGAATGTAGTAGATTACGCTCAGAACCGAGACGGCATAGTCGCTTAAGCGCTTTTGGGGGAGTATACTGAACCCACGTTACAACCGCGTACCGTGCCAATGCGCGCTTTATTGGTCATTTTGCCACTGCTGCTATGTGCAGCCTGCGCTGTATCGCCGCTGCCACTGCCGCCACCCGCCTATGATGCTGACCAGCTTCTGGCCCGGCGTACTATCGGTCTTGATCCTCGCCCCTATCGAGACGAAAAATATTGGTTGAATCCGGATATGGTGATGCGTCACTTTGTGGATTTCAGCACCGAATATACTGATCCGGAACAAATCCCCTTTACACTACTGAAATCGTTACGGGAGGAGTGGCCCGCACGAAAATATCGTCGTGACGCCAATTTCTCCGCTGCCGATGCCTTCCATGAGCAGCAGGCCAATTGCCTGAGTTACAGTGCAATGGTGGTCAGCTTAATGCGCCATGCCGGTGTGCGCGCAAGATTTCAGCGGGTGGAAGCGGCGCCGGAGTGGGATCTGGAGGGAAGTTCTGTTGTTGCCGCTTTGCATATTAATGCGGTGATTTTCCTGCAGGGCAAGCAGGTCGAGGTGGACTGGTTGCCGCGTCGCAATCCGTCGGATTACGAACGACGGTTTATCTTGAGTGATGACCAGGCGCTGGCGGAGTGGCACAACAACCTGGGCGCAGAAGCGCTGCTAAATGATGACCTGCCGCTGGCTTTTGCAGAACTTAGTCGCGCGTTGCGGCTCTCGCCAGACGCGGCCCATATTTGGGTTAATCTGGGGGTTATCTATCGGCGCCTGAGATTGGACGATTACGCCGAATCTGCCTGGTTGATCGCGATTGAGCACGATAACCGCCAGTTGCAAGCCATGAGCAATCTTCAGCGCCTGTATGCGGGGCGTGGTGAACAAGACTTGGCCGGAGATCTCAATAGTCTGATTTTGCACTACCGTAAGAAAAACCCGTACTACTATTACCTGCTGGCACAGCAGGCCGAAAGTGAGAGTCGTTATGACGACGCCTTGCGACATATTCAGCGTGCACGCCGAATGCATGAAGATCTGCGTTTCGATTCGCTGCTGGCGCGCTTATACGAGCGGCTGAACGAGCCCTCGTCCTGACTATTCCCAGCCTTTAAGCTTGCGGTAGATTGTAGACGCGCTAACGCCAAGACACGCTGCAGCCAGTGGAATATTGCCGTCACACTGTTCAATAGCCTGTTCTATGGCTTCTTTTTCCACCTGCCACAATGGGCGGATGCCCTGCGTTCCGTTGGGAACGGGTGGTGCCGTCGCACTGGCGACTGTTGCCGAAGGCGCGGTTATTGGCGATGGAGCGGTCGCCGAAGATGGCGCTGGTGCGCGGGGCCTACCTTCGCCAAACACTGGCAGCATCGCTGCGGTGATTTCCTCACCGTCGTTGATAACTACAACGTTCTCAATGACATTTTGCATTTCCCGAATATTGCCGGGCCAATCGTAGTTGGCAATATTGTTTTCAGCATCGGGTGAAAAACGCGTGAACCCTTTGTTGTTTGCTCGTGACTTTTCCTCCAGAAAATGATTGGCGAGCAAGAGGATGTCTTCACCGCGCTCCCGCAAGGGTGGCAGGTAAACGGGAATAACATTCAGACGGTAGTACAAGTCTTCTCGGAATCGACCTTCTCCCACTTCCTTGGCGGGGTCGCGGTTGGTGGCGCAGACAATACGCACATCTGCGGTTAATACTTTCTGGCCGCCCACTCGTGTAAAGGTGCCGGTTTGCAGAAAGCGCAACAGTTTGGCCTGCAGGTTCAGATCCATCTCACAGATCTCGTCCAGAAACAGCGTGCCGCCATCAGCTTGTTCTGCTGCGCCCTTGCGTTGATTGACCGCACCACTGAATGCGCCTTTTTCGTGACCGAAAATTTCGGATTCGAACAAGTCCACGGGAATTGCCGCGCAATTGATGGCAATAAAAGGCCCCGATCGACGGGCGCTGGTGTTGTGCAGTGATTGTGCGCAAACTTCTTTACCGGTACCGCTTTCGCCAGTGACAAACACGCTTGCTTTACTCTTGGCGGCACTGTCGAGTAGTCGAAACACGGTCGACATTGCCAGCGACTGTCCGACAAAGTATTGCGATACCGAATGTTCACCGCTGTCTTTGACTTCGGTTGCCGCCGCGGCCACAGGCGCAGCCGGCGCCGCCACTTCGTCTTTCTTTTGCGCCAGCGCACTGCCGACAGCGGTCAGCAGTCGCTCTTTGGAAAAGGGCTTTTCAATAAAATCAAATCCGCCCAGTCGCATGGCATCGACGGCGGTGTCGATAGAGCTGTTAGCGGTTACGATAACCACGTTGGCAGGAGCGGGTTGCCGGTTGACAAACTCCAGCACCTCCAGCCCGGTAATGTCTGGCAGACACACGTCCTGAACAATGATGTCAGGCATCCGGTTTTTAATGGCTACCAGCGCTGAGTGTCCATCCAGAAAGTGTTCGGTAGTGAAACCCGCCTGTTCGAGGTAACCACAGTAGAGCGCACCACTCGACGCGCTGTCTTCAACAACATAAACCAGTGGCTGATTATCTGAGTTAGTCATTCATGAATTCCTGCTGGAGTGTATTTTCAACGCTTTCAGTGGTGGTTTGGCACAGTGTTATCAGGCGGGCCGCCTCGTCAGGCGCGTTGCTGTCTGTCACCGCTGAGCTTTCGTTCAGGTCGCGGGCCAGGGCCGCCAGCTCCGTGGCACCATAGAGCATCGCGGAATTTTTCAGCATATGACTGACGGCATGGATTTCAGCGACAAGGTCGTCGGCTTCCCGCAGGCGCCGGGACAGGTCTGCTAGCTCCTGTATGAAAATATTCAGTAAGCGCTTTGCTGTGTCTTTTCCGAGGTCACTGACAAGTGACTCTACTGTCTGATCGTCCAACGCGGCCGGACTAGACTGCAATGTCGCCTGCAGCTTCGCCAACGAGACTGGCTTGTCAATTAATGCGTCGATACCGGCTGCCAGTATTCTCGCTCTTTCCTGGGGGTCGTGTTCGCCGGTAATGGAAATCAGTGTTGTAACGGTGTTGGGCGTGTCATGCTGGCGAAGATAGGCTGCAATGTCGCTACCGCGTTTGCCCGGTAAATGTTCATCCAGCATGATAATGTCGAATGTTGATTCGCAGGCCAGTGTCAGAGCTTCATCGCCGTTTTCGGCAGTGGTAACGTGATAGCCCAGTTTTTCCAGCATGGCTTTAGCGACCAGTAGGCTGGGTAGGCTGTCGTCTGCGAGCAGCAGGTTTGTTCTCGTCATTCCCGTTGTGTCCTGAGTGGAAAAGGGATGCACTAGGGGCAGTAGGATTTGTTCCCAATGCCCTAATTGGCAAGCAATTTACGAACCAGTTTGCAATGATGTAGAGAAAAACCTTCTAAATCAGACAATTGTGTTCACAAGCCTGTGCGTTTGCAGCTACATTTAGCTCATGCCCTCAAGTTTAGGCTGTTTTTTGCAAAATGCAATTCACTATGCAAGTCAATATCGGACACAGGAGGCGGGGCTGATGGCTCTGTCCAGACGCTCACTGATCCTCCAATGTCAGGTCGATCAGCATCTACGTGTACGAAAGATTTCATCTTGGCACGAGAGCTTGCCAGAGGCGAATCGAGCAGATGTAACGGAAGGCTGGCTTACCGGGCTGCTGTCGGGCATATCCCTAACTGACGGCGAACACTGCCTGTTCACCACAAGCCACCCAACGCTGCTGAGTGGTCGCGATGTTGATGTGCAGGTTGAACCTCTGGAGCAGGGCGCACGAATCTCAATCTACTGCTCGATGGCGCAGCGTAGTTTAAGTCGTCGAGCAACAGACCGCACGGCAGCTGTGTTTAATGCGCTCTACGGCTCAAATCTGGATGCCTTAGTCACCATCGATACCCGCGGCGCTATTATGGAATTCAATGCCGCTGCCGAAGCGATGCTTGGCTACCGGCAGCAGGAAGTGCAGGGGGCGGAAGTGGCTGAGATCATTTTGCCCTTCGGCAAGCACGATGTTCAGTACCCCGATATAGCGGGCTACTTTACGGTAGGGAAAGCGCCGTTAACCACCCAACGGTTTGAATTTGAGGCAACGCGTCGGGACGGTTCACGCTTTCCTTGCGAAATAACGCTAGCACCCGCGCAAATCAATGGGGAAATTGCTTTCTTTTCAGCTTTTCTCAGAGATATTTCCGGACGAAAAGCTAACGAAGCGGCGCTGACACGGGCGAAAGAAGCAGCCGAAGCCGGTAGTCAGGCTAAATCGCGATTTCTTGCCCATATGAGCCATGAAGTTCGCTCGCCGGTGAGCGCAATATTGGGTTGCCTTGAACTGCTGTCAGATACCGCTCTCGACAATGAGCAAAACATCCTGGTGAAAACAGCCGATGATGCCGGGCATAACCTGCTGGATGTAATTGAAGACATCCTCAGCTTTTCAAAAATTGAATCTGGAACTTATCAGCTTCAGTCCAGAGTGTTTAGCCCCATACGTGTGCTTGAGCAGGTGGTTGAATCGGCGGCAGTACGCAGTGCGTCGCGCGAATTGCATATTGGCTGCTGTATCGCACCCGATGTGCCGTTGAATGTCGTCTCAGATCCAGTGGCACTGCGCCAGATTGTAAGCAACTTGGTAGATAACGCGCTTAAGTTTACGCAGGAAGGAGGCGTCAGCGTTCGCGTTTATGTGCAGGGCAAGGATCTGAATGCCGACCATCTGGACTTGCGCATTGTGGTTCAGGATACCGGTGTCGGGATAGGCGCGGGCGACCAGGAAAAGATATTCGAAGAGTTCACGCAGGCCGATAGCAGTGACCGCACCAATTTTGGCGGCGCGGGTCTCGGATTGTCAATTTGCAAACGCTTGCTCGAAGCGCTCGGTGGTCATATCACTGTGTCGAGCGAGCCTGGTAAGGGCAGTTGTTTTCAGGTCGTGCTGCCGTGTGGGCTGGCAGATGACACCACGGTCTTTTTCGATACGCAGCAGGCGTTACCGGAAATTGTCGGGGTATCGAGCGACAACACCTGCTTTGCCCGTGATGTGGCGGAGCAGGTTGCGCTACTGGGTAGTTCGACCTGTGCGGCGGACCAGTTGACCGCCGGTGATGCGGTACCATTGGTGATTGACGTGTCGCCCGGCACAATGCCCAGCGAGGTTATCGCCCTTTGGAGCGCCCGTGGCTTTCAACCCGAGCAGCTTATTCTGGCGCTACCCGACGCCTACTCTGAGTGGGCTATTGAGGCGCGCAAAGCGGGCGTTCGTGGAGTGATTGCCCGACCGTTTACGGCCACCGCGATGGTTGGTGCACTGTTAGCCAATAGCAATAACAAGTCGGGCAATGCTAAAGTAAAAGCACCGGGCGGCGGTGCGCGGCTCAACTACCGGATATTGCTTGCAGAAGACAGCAAGGCGAATCAACTGATTGCCACATCGTTGTTGGAAAAAGCGGGTTGTGTGGTTGATATTGCCGAAAATGGGCAAGAGGCAATCGATGCGGTGAAGGCTGAGCATTACGACGCGGTGCTGATGGACGTGCGCATGCCATTGGTAGACGGGCTCACAGCGACCCGTGAAATTCGTCATAGCCACAGCACGGATGAACTGCCGATTATCGCCTTGACGGCGAATGTGTTTGGCTCTGATGTAGACCGTTGTCTCGACGCGGGGATGAATGATTTTATCGGAAAGCCGGTGAGCCGCGACAAGCTGCTCTCGGTATTGTCACGCTGGGTGGAGGGAGCTGCAGACGCCATTCCCTCCCACCCAAAACAGGAAGAAGTAATGCATCCGCTTATCGATGATTCTGTACTGGACCAATTAAAACGAGACACTTCGGACGAAGCGGCTCTGGTCATACTGCAAGCTTTGCAGACCGAGCTTTTCGGTTTTATCGATGTACTTAAAGGTTACGCAGACAGTGGCACCTTGTCTGGCGACGCGCTGGCTACGCTGCGCGACAGCGCGCATCGGTGTAAAAGCAGTGCCGGGTATTGTGGTGCCGTTCAAGTGCAGGAGTTGTCGCAGCAGCTTGAAAAAGCGTGTGTCGATAATCAAGCCGATGTTGCCTTGGAACTCATTCAGGCCCTGATCGACAGCGCCGAAGAAACACAGGCAGTCATTGCAACAATGTTGGATTAATCTCAGTTGATAAACCGATTTTCCAGCCAGAAGTGGCTGCATTCATCCAGCGGGGTGGGTCTGCCCGTCAGATAACCCTGTACGCTGTTGCAACCCAGCTGAGACAGGATGTGCATCTGGGGTTCTGTCTCTACGCCTTCAGCGACGATATTCAGGCCTAAACGTTGTGCCATCGCAATAATGGCGCTGCAAATGGTAAAGTCGTCGTCGCTGGTGTGCAGCCCGTCCACAAAACTTTTATCAATTTTCAATCCATCGATCTTGAATTCCCTCAGTAGGTTTAACGACGCAAAACCGGTGCCGAAGTCGTCCAGCCAAACCTGCACCCCATCTCGCTGGAAGGCCTTGAATGTTCTGCCGATCATCGATGGATTCTGAATAAGAGCTGTTTCAGTCAGTTCCAGTTTTACGGCAGATGCTGGCAGGTTCATATCCATCAGCGTTTTCATCACATGTTCGTAAACATCGCCGGCCTGAAACTGACAGGGCGAAATATTGATAGACATGTAAAGCGGCAAGCCGGACAGCTCTCTGAGATTTTTCAAATCCAGCAGCGACTGCCGTGTAATCCAGTGACCCAGTTCAATAATATCGCCACTCTCTTCGGCAAACGGTATGAAGTCGGCGGGGGAAATCATACCGAAGCGTGGCGACTGACAGCGTACCAGCGCTTCAAAACCTTTCAGGCGGCCGTCAGCGAAACCGAATTGCGGTTGATAGACCATTTGGTAGTGCTGTTTCGCGAGAGCTTCCTTGATGATGTCGAGGATGGGTAGGGGCGCTGCACTGGTGATGGGCTGGGTATTCATAGTCAAATGTCTCGTAAAAGTTACTGCGTCTGAAAGGGTCCTACGCAACTACCGGGCCAAAAACCGTCCGCGTGCCAACCGTATTGGCCAACCGATTGAAAACAAAGTGATTTAATTTTCAGATAGGTTCGACGTGAAAATCATGGGTAGCGCTCGCCGAGGCTGCTTGCGGGTCAATCCATTAATGCAATGCAGTATGCAGCGCATAATGATTTGCAGTTTGCAAAAGCCGGCATCTCATCTCTCGCTGACTCTAGGATAAATTCAATAAAAACAACGCTGTAACGTTCCTGTGTCACATGGTATGCCGTTTGCTTCTATCGTCTTTGATTGCAGTATTTATTTTTATCGGAGACATAAATGAAAGATCTATCAAAAACCGCTCTTTTGCTTATCGGATTTCAAAACGACTATTTTGCTGAGGACGGTATTCTGCACGCGGTTGTGGAGGAATCGTCGCGAGTGACCGGTGTTTTAGACAACACGCTGGCATTGTTGTCCGGTCGCGGCAGAGACTTCGGGCTTGTGGTTTCGACGCCCATTCATTTCACGCCGTCTTATGAAGAGCTTACGGAGCCGGTTGGCATATTGAAAACCATTCGTGAGGTAGGTGCCTTCAAGGCAGGTTCGCGCGGTGCCGAGACAATAGCCGAATTTGAACCTTACACCTCGCTGATTCGCGAAGTTCCGGGTAAGCGTGGTCTGAACGCGTTTTCCAATACGGAGCTGGAAGTCTTGCTCCGCGAACACGGTATTGAAGAAATCATACTGGCTGGCACCGTCACATCTATTTGTATTGACTCAACCGGTCGGCACGCCGCGGAACTCGGCTTTAAAGTCATGGTGCTCAGTGATTGCACCTCAGGCCGCACGGTCTTTGAGCAGCAATACTACTGCGAAAATGTGTTCCCGCTTTATGGCGAAGTAGCCTCCTTGAGTACCCTTGTCGCAGCCTGATAGCGGAGTAGAGTGTTATGGCGGCCACCGAGCAGGAACTGCAGGTACAGATTCAGGCGCGCATGCTTGAGGCGCTTAACTCCCGTGAACAGGAGTTTTCAACCCTCACGTCACTGCTTGCTGATATTGTCTTCCGATGTGATCGCGACGGCAAAATACTGCTGTTGAATTCCGCCTGGGAAGAGGTTCTGGGCTGGAAAGTAGAGGAGTGTCTGGGGAGTAATCTGACGGACTATCAATCGGCAAATGGCTGGTGCCCGGATCCGGAGGTGTCTGATGCGTTCGCCTCTGAAGTGTCTTTTATCACGCGCGATGGCGCAACCCGAGCTTTCAATCTGAAGGCGACGTACTCTGCAGGCAGTTGGTATGGGTCGATGACCGATGTTACGGAATACCATCGGGCGCAGGCGGAATTGGAGCTTGCCAGAGAACGCGAGCGAAAGCTTTCCTTGGTGGCCAGTCGAACGGATAACCTGGTTGTCATCTCTGATGCGCAGGGCACCATTGAGTGGGTAAACGAAAGCTTCGAGCGCGAGACGGGATATTGTTTTGAGATTGCTGTGGGTAAAAGGCCAAGCGAGCTTTTGCAGGGACCGGAAACTTCACAGGACACCGTTGCAGTCATGCGCGAAGGTTTACGCGCGGGAACCGGGTTTAATGTTGAGGTTGTCAATTACAACAAAGACGGCGATGCCTACTGGGTAGAAGTCGATTGCACGCCAGTCGTCGATGAACGGGGCGAACTGGTAAATTTTATCGCGGTTGAACGCATCATTACCGAGCGTAAAGAGTCCGAGTTATTGCTGCGTGACAGCGAGCAGCATTTTCGGACGATTCTAGACACCGTCAGTGAAGCGATTTTTCACTGTGATACGGCGCTGACAATCCAGTATGTGAATCCGGCGTGGAGCGGTATGACAGGCCACGAGCTGACCCCCGGCGAGCGGGTTAACCTGTCGGATTTTGTGCACTGCGATGATATGGAACTGTTGGAGCGTATGTGTGCTGACATCCGGAAGCATTCAGAGCAGGTGCGCCAGGAGTTGCGTGTCATCAGTCGAGAGGGTGGCTGGCGCCATGTGGAAGTGATTCTTTCTAACAGCCAGCTGGATAGCAAGTTGGCGATAACCGGAGCGCTCATTGATATCGACGAACGCTGGCACGCTAACAAAGCCATACTTCAGGCCAAGGAACGCGCCGAGCAACTGTCGCACGCGCGGACCCAGTTTGTGGCGAACATGTCGCACGAAATACGAACGCCGCTCAACGCGATCATCGGCATGAGCAATGTGCTGCGCAATACCCAACTCGACAACGATCAATCAAGTTATGTGGATACGTTGCTTAATGGCGGCAATGCGTTGCTCGCTCTGGTAAACGATATTCTGGATCTGGCAAAGCTTGATGCCGGTGAAATGGAACTCGAAAACCGTCCCTTCGATCTGCTGGAGCTGGCAGAACAATGCATTGATGTTATGGCCAACAGCGCGCAGGAGAAAAATCTGGGCCTGAGTTTGCGGGTTGGCTCCGGTCTCAGTCGCAACCACACTGGCGATGCGCATCGTATTCGTCAGATTTTGTTTAACCTGCTGTCCAATGCCATCAAATTCACAGAGCAAGGCAGCGTCAGCCTCTATCTGGATCAAGAGCGAATGGGCGATGGCACCCTGCTCAAGATCCGTGTTGAAGACACGGGTATCGGCATTGAACGTCAAAAGCTGAATACCCTGTTTGACGCGTTCACCCAGGCAGACCCTTCGATAACCCGTCAGTTTGGTGGCACCGGCCTTGGCCTGGCTATTTCCAAACAGATAGTCGATCAGATGGGGGGCCGTATCTGGGCAGAAAGCAGCCCGGGTAATGGTACGGTTTTCCATTGTGAGTTGCCGACCTATGCCATGCCCGGTGAATCCTTGGGCAGCACCCTGCACGCCTATAACCTCACACCCTCGCAACTGGATGAAGTGAGCGCTGCGGCGGCCGTCGCTGGCTACACATTTTGTAGCCATCAGGATGCGGGGGACGTTGGCCTGGCCCTGCAACACCGGGGTGGAGTTATCACAGCACGTAATAACCTGCCAAACGACACTATCCGCAGCCCTCGGCGGTTACTTGACAGTGTGCGGCTGCGTTTTGAGGGAGGCTCGGAGGTCACTGGACGGAATCAGGCTAAAACGCAGAAAATCCTGCTCGCAGAAGATGTCATACCCAATCAGCTCGTGGCCAAGGCAATGCTGAAACAGCTTGGCTACACCAATGTCACCGTTGTTGAGAATGGTCTGCGGGCTGTTGAGTGCGCGCGCGAGGAACAATTTGATATCGCGCTGCTCGACATTCACATGCCTGTAATGGATGGCATCACAGCTGCAGAGCACCTTCGCCGGGAAAATCTGATACCGGTGATTATTGCGGCGTCTGCCGACGTTACCACCGAGGCCAGATCCCGGACGGAAGCAGTGGGCTTTGACGACATGCTGCCCAAACCCTTTACCCGAGAAAGCCTCGCCGACATGCTCAAGCGTTACTGCCATACGCAAGTGTTTTCCGCCGCCGGTTGAGCATTCATCATGTCATCACGTTGACCGCCGGATGCCTTCGGCCTGGCTTCTTTGCATTATGAAACGCTCAGTCAGACTGATTTGCAAAATGCAAATCAGTTGGCAATTTGCAAAACAGAATATAGCGGGTGAGTTTAAAAAATACTAATAAAAACATATAGATAAGGTTTTTTTCAGGGTTGGCACATTCATCGCAATAACCTCCGGTAACTGAAAGGAGGTTCTCCATGAAAAATTCAACGCAAGGTAAGACGGTTCCCGTAAGCGATCGCATCGTGGCCGCACTGTTATTGTTACTGACGTCACC
>NZ_JBVBUV010000078.1:0-17205 GCF_057445395.1 Litorivivens sp. | reverse complement strand
GGAGGGCTGTGAACCTGGCGCTTGTCGAGGGCGGCCAGTTCCGGCACGAACGTGCGAATAAAATGCCCTTCGGGGTCAAAGCGCTGGCCCTGCGTGGTGGGGTTGAATACACGAAAGTAAGGCGCGGCGTCGGTGCCGGTGGAGGCGGCCCACTGCCAGCCACCGTTATTGGCGGCAAACTCGCCGTCGATCAGCTGGCTCATGAAATACTGCTCACCGCGACGCCAGTCGATGTGTAAATCTTTCACCAGAAAGCTGGCGGTAATCATCCGCAGCCGGTTGTGCATCCAGCCGGTCTCGCGCAGCTGGCGCATGCCGGCGTCTACGATGGGAAAGCCGGTTTGGCCTTCGCACCAGGCCTGAAAATCCCGATCGTTATTGTTCCAGCGGATATTTTCGGTTTCCGGTTTAAAGGCGTAGCCCTTGACCACGCGCGGAAAATGAAATGCCACATGCTGGTAGAACTCACGCCAGATCAATTCATTGAGCCAGACGTCGGCGCCGCTTTTGGTGTCGGCCAGTTCCGCTTCTGAGCGCAGGCGGGCCAGGCACTGGCGCGGCGACAGCAAGCCGATAGCCAGCGCTGCGCCCAGGCGCGAGGTGCCTTCAATGGCGGGGAAATCGCGCTTTTTCTCGTAATCCTGCACCTGCTCCTGACAGAAGCGTCGCAGCTGTTTCAGGGCGGCTTCTTCATCCGTCGGCCAGCCGCTGATATCGGCTGGTTCGCAAAAGCGCTTTAGTGAGCGGGCAGGCACGGCCTCTGCCAGTGCACGGGGGCGACGCAGGGGCGTGCTGTCGCGTTCACCCAGCTTGCGCTTCCAGGCTTTGGCAAAGGGGGTAAATACTTTGTAGGGCAAGTCGCTGCCGTTGAGTACGGTGCCCGGTTCCAGCAATAGCCGGTCGTGATGCCAGTGGCAGGGAATACTCAGGCGCGATGCCACAGCGTCGTCGCGTTGCATCTCGTTGACCAGATACTCCCGGTTGGCGAACACGGCACTGAGCTGATGTTTATCGGCGTATTTCGCAAGCAGCGCCGGAATATCACGAAAGGTATCGGCAACCAGCAGATCGAAGGCAATGCCGCGCTCGGCCAAGGTGCTCTGCAGGGCATTCAGCGCGGCAAAGATCAGGTTTTGCTGGCGCAGGGAGGTGGCGTGTTCATGCCACTGACCGGGCGTGGCAATGTACAGCGCGCGCAGCGGCACCTGCTGCTCGCGGGCAAAGCGCGCGGCGTGGTGCAGGGCGGTGTTGTCGTGACTGCGCAGGTCGTTGCGAAACCAAATCAGGGCGGTCATGCAAAGGCCTTGTTTAAGGGTGGGAGGTCGTTACAGGCCATAACGCAGCTTCAGGTCTTCCGGATAGGGGTGAAAGTAGAACTGATCGAGCAGGTAATCCACGTCATATTTTTTGGCATAGCGTTCGAGCAGGGCCAGTGGCACCAGCAGGGGCAGGGTGCCGGTACGGTATTTGTCGATTTGATCGCTCAGGTCCTGCCGCTCTTCGCTGTCCAGGTGCTCTTTTACAAAGCCCTGCATGTGCATCAGGCTGTTGGTGTGATTGCTGCGGCTGGCGGGCCGGGCCAAAGCGCCCATAAAACGTGCAAAGTATTCGGCGGCACTGGCTTCGAGGTCATTTGTAGCGTCGGCAACCAGCGGCCCGAGTTCACGGTAGATGGATTGGTTGTGGGCCAGTAACAGGAATTTGTGGCGACGATGAAACTCCTGCAGCCCGGCAGCGCTAATACCCGCGCTTTGCAGTTCCTGCCAGCGGCGGTAGGCGATCACGCGCATGACAAAATTTTCTCGCAGCAGCGGGTCGTTCAGGCGCCCGTTTTCCTCTACCGGCAGCAGCGGCAGTTTTTCCATCAGGCGCTGGGCAAAGGCGCCCACGCCGATCTTGCCGAGGCCGTGGCCATCTTCTTTGTAAACAGGCACCCGTTCCATGCCACAGCTGGGGGATTTGGCGCATACCACATAGCCGCTGATATACGGCGCGTCGGTAACGGTTTTGTCGGCGACGGCGGCCAGCTCGTCGGTCACGTCAATGCTGTTGTCTTCACTGCGCCGCACCCGGATGGTGTCCTGAGCACTTTGCACCAGACGCAGGGTGGGGCGCGGTGTGCCCAGACCAACGGCCATCTCCGGGCAGACAGGATAAAACTCGAAATGCCGGCTAAGCTCTTTAGAGGCAAAGGGTAGATTCTTGTGGCCGCCGTCAAAGCGTACTTCCTGGCCGAGCAGGCAGCTGCTGATGCCGAGGGTAATGGTCTGGGGTAAATTCATGGTTTGTTATCATCGCTCACGGTGTATGGAATTTACGGTTGCAGGTAGACATCGGATGACGTGGCTCCTATGTCTGACCTGACACTACACTCATTCTAGTAATAATAAAAAGGATAGAACATGAGTCAGTATCGCGCGGATCGCCGTGCCTGGTATGCATTGTGCGTTTTAACGGTAGTGTACGCCTTCAATTTTATCGACCGGCAATTACTGGCGATACTGCAAGAGGCTATTAAGGCCGATCTCGGGCTCAGCGACAGCCAGCTGGGTTTGCTTACCGGTTTTGCTTTTGCGCTGTTTTATGTAACGGCAGGCATTCCCATCGCGCGCTGGGCGGATCGCAGCAACCGCCGCAACATTGTGGCCCTGTCGCTGGCGGTGTGGAGCTTTATGACTGCCATCAGCGGGCTGGTAAATAATTATGTGCAACTGCTGCTGGCCCGAGTGGGTGTGGGTATCGGCGAAGCGGGGGGCAGTCCGCCCTCCCATTCCATGATTTCCGATATGTTTCCGCCTGAGCAGCGCGCCGGAGCGCTGGGGTTTTATTCCACCGGTGTGAGTATCGGCATTCTGTTTGGCTTTTTACTGGGTGGTTGGCTCAATGAGTTTTTTGGCTGGCGCGTGGCGTTTATGGTGGTGGGTGCGCCGGGCCTGATTCTGGCGTTAGTTGTGCGGTTTACGGTGACCGAGCCCAGGCGCGGGATGTCGGAGGCTCGGGAAATGAGCGACGACAGCACCAGCCTGCGCGATGTGGTGGCGCTGTTGTGGCAACGCAAAACCTTTCGGCACATGGCCTTTGCCGCGTCGCTGTATGCCTTTGCCGGCTATGCCACAGCGAACTGGACAGCCTCGTTCATGATTCGCACCCATGGCATGAGTACCGGTGAGTTGGGCAGCTGGTTAGCCCTGATTATTGGCTTTGGCGGTGCGGTCGGGGTTTTGGGTGGCGGTGTGCTGGCCGACCGGTTGGGGGCTCGCGATGATCGCTGGTATTTGTGGGTGCCGGCCATTGTCGGTGTCGTTGCCACACCCTTTGCCACGGCGGTGTATTTGATGCCGAGCGCCGGGCCGGCCTTGGCCATGATGGTGGTGCCGGCCGTGTTGTCTAACGTCTATCTGGGTATCACGATTGCTACCAGCCACCGCTTAGTGGGCTTACAGATGCGCGCAACCTCTTCGGCCATTCTGTTTTTTGTATTGAATATCATAGGCTTGGGCGGCGGGCCCTGGATCGTGGGGCTGGTCAGCGATGCGCTGGCGGGTAGTTATGGTCTGGATTCACTGCGCTTGGCCATGCTCTATGTGGTGCCGCCGGTCATGTTGTGGTCAGCGAGCCATTTCTATTTGGCGTCACGGCATTTACGGACAGATTTATTGGCGGCACCCCAGTAGGCGGGAAATCAGTGAGCGGCGCTCACGGTCCAGCGCACGCTGTTGCCCTGATGGTCGCCGTCTATCCAGGTGGAAACATAGTTGCATTGCATGTGTAGCGGGCCGACCGTAATTTCCTGGCCAATGGCGTAATCTTTGCCCCAGGCGGTCGCACAAGTGTCTCGGCGGGCGGAGGCTGTCAGGGGTACGGCACTGTGGTGGATGCCCGGTAATAATTGGGCGGCACCATCGGTGGGTAGATAGCTGAAAGCGAGGTAGGTAGCGAGTAGAGCGTTCACAGCTTCACCTTTTTGTGTCGTAGCGGGGAGTGTCACCCTAATCGGTCAGGGCCTATAACCCTATACGGGTATTGCCGGATTGGCAAATGACACTATCTCTGATCATCGGCAAAAACCATTCTAACACAAGAGCTTATGCGCCCTGTTGGAAGACTGGCCATTGCTGCGTTATGTGATGGCCATCAAAAACCGCGATGTCGCCAAACTGCAAAAACACGTGTTCGCTCTGGCTGGGGCGCAGGAATACAAAGTCGTCTACCGCCAATTGAACGCTGTCGGAGCCGTTGAGCATCTCCTGATTGGTGGAGCGGCCATAGACGCTATTGGTCGTAAGGCCCGGCGGTGATTCCGGCGATGCTTTCCAGTAGCCCCCATAGGTAAAGAAACTGCGCGACTTGTTGGGGTCTAGCACTGGCCAGGCTCCGGCCAGGTTTTCCAACCCGGGAACCTGCACGGAATCGAGGGTTTTCAGTACCGGGGTGGCGATAAAGGCGGCGGGAATATGGTCCGCCAGATAGGGCACATCAAAATCAGAGGGTTTCACCAGCCCCGACCCCACGGCCAGTTCATTGCAGGGCGCCCCAGGGGCATACATCTGGTAGGTAGAGCTGCCACCGGCGTTGAGGGTGAGCTGCTCTGGTCGAAAGCTGTCTTTCAGCACGCCTTTGGCGGCGCTCAGGCAGGCTTCGTAAAACTCCATGGCGTTTTGCATGGCTTTTTCCGGCCCGCCCACAATGCCGGGCATTTTGGAGACATGGGCTTCATAACCCATAAAACCGGCAAATTCGAGCTGCGGGTGCTGGCGGATACTCTGAATGGCCAGCCCGACCTCACCGGCGTCTGTGAAGCCGCCGCGATGCAGGCCCACGTCCAGCTCCAGATTAATGCGCATTGTTTGGTTCAGCGCCGCTGCCAGCTCACCGTATTGCTGCAGTCGCTGCGGAGAATCGATCAACCACTGTAGCTGGGTTACCGGATTGAACGCGCGATTGGTGTGATAGGCGTAAAAGCGTTTGGCGGCATTTACTGGCATGGGCTTGCCGAGCAGCAGATCGGCATCGGGCATTTTATCCGCCAGCAGGTTGAGAAAGGGCTGGTGAAATACCATGACCCGTCGGCTGCCAGTTTGCGCTCTAACGGTGTTTATCAGCGGCACGCTGGGCAGGGATTTGCCTACAATCCGGTAGTGAAAATGATTATTAAGGTGGCTCAATAGGCGCCCGGTGTTTTGATGCAGGCGCTCGGAATCCAGCACCAGCGTCGGACGGTACAGGCCGGCTTCTTTCAGGGCCTGCTGAAGGCTAAGAAAATAGCCGTTGTGGGCGCCGCCCTGATCGCCCCGACGAAGTGCGCCTGCACCCAGCGCAAGCGCGCCGAGTCCGCCTGCCCACAACACTTGCCGACGGCTGGGGCGCCATTTGTTAGCCATGCCCGAAAATCTCACGCAGGTGGGGGTTGAGCATGATGCCTTGTGGATCGAGCTCGCGTCGGATCTCGTTAAAATCCTGCCAGCGTGGGTAACGGTTGGCCAGCGTTTTATGGGTTAGCGAGTGCAGCTTGCCCCAGTGTGGGCGGCCCTCCAATGGCTGGTATATCGGTTCAACGGTTTTGAAGAAGGCCTCGAAGGGCTCCTCAAAATACCGGTGAACGGCCAGTGACGCGCTAGGGCGTTTATAAAAAGGGCTGAGCCAGGCATCGTCTTCCTGTACCACGCGCACTTCTATCGGGAAGAATACATCCGGATTTAACTTCTCCACCGTGTCGCGCACTTTTTTCAGGGCGCCGACAATGCTTTCTCTGGGCAGGTGATATTCCATTTCGTTGAAACGCACGGCGCGATCGGAGGGGTAGATATTCCACCACCAGTCGACATGTTCTTCCGGCGGGATGGTATTGCTGACACCGGTGATGAGTTTTTTACGCAGCCAGGGCCACCAGGACGCGTAGTCGCGCAACATTTTCAGTTCGCGCACCGCATCGTTGTCACCGTCTTCACCGCGTGGGGAGATCGCTTCGTCGGTAAGGTCTGTGGTGATGATGAGCGCGTTGTCGCTGTGCGGAATGTAGTACATCTCAAAGTTGCGATGCTTTTCTGCCAGCTGATGAAACTCGGCAAAGGTCTGCTCCAGTGGTTGCATCCAGGTGCGACGCTTGAGCTTGTAGGGTGTTTCATTGCGCAGGGTGTACTGGGTAATCACACCGAGACTGCCCAGCGATACTCGTGCGGCATCGAAAATATCCGGATTGCTATCGCGGCTGCATTCAAGCACCTCGCCACGGGGTGTCACCAGCCGCAGGGCCTCCACATAGGCGTGCATGGCGCCGAAGTTTGCGCCGGTACCGTGGGTGCCGGTGGAGAAGGCGCCGGCCACGCTCTGTTCGTCGATGTCCGGCATATTGGGCAGGGCTTGCCCCAGTTTATGCAGGGGTTCGCCCAGGCGATTCAATTTAACTCCGGCACCAACGATGGCGCGGTTGTCGGCTATAGCTTCCACCTGATCAAAGTGTCGGGTAGAAAGAATGGCCCCTTCGGTAGGAACCAGCGGACTGAAAGAGTGGCCTGCGCCCACGGGCCGAATGGTCTGCTTGGCCGTTTTCAGCAAGCTGGCCAGTTCGTCTTCGGTTTTTGGGCTGACTCTGCCTGCCGGTGTCGCTTTCTGGTGCCCGGACCAGTTCTGCCAGGGGATTTTGCGCCCGGCCTGTGCACTCTGCGGCACCGCAGATAATGTGGTACCTGCCAGCAGCGGCGCGGCCGGTGCCAGCAGCAGTGAGCGGTTAAAGTCGCGTCGTTTCATCGTTATTTTTCGCCTGCCATAAAGCGGATCAGGGCTTCAAATTCCTCTTCGCCGCAATCCATGCACAGGCCCAGTGGCGGCATGCCGTTAAAGCCATTGATGGTATTGTCCAGCAGCGTATCCATGCCCTTGGCCATGCGTGAATCCCACTCGGCCGTGCCGGTGCGCGGCGCGCCGCCAGCACCCGTGCCATGACAGGAAAAACAGCTTTGCACATAGAGTGATTTGAGGTCCGGATCTTCCGGCATGGTCTTTTTGCTTGAGGTGCTGGTGCTCGCGGTATTGGTCGCCGTGGTCGCGGACCCCTGACCGGATTCGCCGGAACAGGCGCTAAACAGGAAGGTTGAGGCAACAAGCAGTGCAGTGATCAGCCGGTGGTTCATGTGAGGTTTCCCGATTCAGTCTATGACACGGTTTGTATACGACTACACTGGCGGGAAAAACTCAAGGGTATCAAGGGTAATTGAGCGTTGGCTGGCAGGCATGGGTATTGGTGCTGTGCACTCAGCGTTGTAGCCAGTATATTCAATAACGATGGAATTGGGCTTTTGGGGATGTAAGTAATGAACTACCGCAATTCATTGGCGCTGCCGCTGTTGGCGATGGCAGCGGTATCGGTGCAGGCGCAGCAGCGTGTTTTGGAGGAGGTGGTGGTTACCGCCCAGAAAACCAAACAGAGCATTCAGGATGTACCGATATCAGTCACTGCAGTAGACGGCGAATTCATGAAAGACGCTGGCATATCCGATTTAAAAGAGCTGTCGGTGTATGTGCCCAATGTGCGAATCGACGCTAACGATCCCGGCTCGCCGCAGATTTTTGTGCGCGGTTTTGGTACCAATACCTTTAACCCCAGTTTTGAAAGCTCGGTGGGGTTTGTGCAGGACGAAATGTTTTTTGGTCGCGCCGCCTATTTTACCGAGGCTATGTTTGATATCGACCGGGTAGAAGTATTGCGCGGCCCGCAGGGCACCCTGTTTGGCAAAAACACGGTGTCGGGCGTGTTTAACGTATTTTCGCGTCCGGTAGGCAATGAGTTTTCGGCCGACGTGGAGCTGCGCGCGGGCGAACACGGTGAGCAGCGTCTGGAAGCGGGCGCCGGCGGTATGCTCAACGAGTGGTTTGGTGTTCGGGTTTCAGCGCTGACCTTTGAAAAAGACGGTGAACTGGAAAACCGCTTTCTCAATCGCGACGAGGAAAACCCGGATCAGGAAGCGTGGCGGTTAAAGCTCAATTTTCTGGCCAGCGCCAACACCGACATCGAGCTGATTGCCGTAGAGTCGGACACCACGATTAACTACTGGCCGAAACAGCTGGCCAATCTTGACGCGGATACTCGCGATTATCTGGACGATTTTGATCCGGAGATTGAAGGCGACCCCGAAGACTTTATGACCAGCTACAACGTGGATGGCGTGCTGGAAAAAGGCTCCAGCAGTTATATCGGTAAACTGAGCCACAGTTTTGGTGCGATAGGCTCGCTCTATAATCTTGATACGGTGGTGGTGCTGGGTAATACCGATCTCTACGTTGAGCAAGATCAGGATCTTGACGTTTCACCTGCGGATATCGCGACGCTGTTAAACCGTGAGGATTTCAAACAGAACACCGTTGAGTGGCGTTTTACCGGTGACGGCGAAGGCCTTTTCGGGCTGGGCAGTTCGATGCAGTTTGTGGCGGGCGTGTTCTATTTTGAATCGGATTATCAGCTCGATGCTGGCGTGGTATTGGGTCGTGATGTGGGCAGCTGGCTGGGCACCGAAGACGCGCGCCAACTGGCGGGCGATGATGCGCCACTGTTACCCGGGCTGCAATTGGCAGCGGCCACCACGACAAACGACCGCTTTGATTTTGACTACGTGCAGAACACCAAAGCACTGGCGTTGTTTGGTCAGATGACGCTGAACTTTGGGGATAGTTGGGTTGTTACCCCCGGGCTGCGCATAAACCGGGAAACTAAAACCATTGATACTGCCGGTACCGAGCGTTGTGAAAGCACAACGCCGCTGCCGCCAGCTTCCTGTGTTAACGGACTGCTGTTGGGGGCTAACAGTTATGACCACCGGGATCTGGAGCGCAAGGAAAGCGATGTGTCGCCCAAGCTGTCGGTGATGTACTACCTGAACGATGAGGTGAATGTTTTTGCCACCTACAGCAAGGGGTTTAAAAGTGGTGGCTATAACTCGATTTCATTTACCGGCGAAGACCTGGAATTTGAAGACGAAAATGCCGTTACCCTGGAGCTGGGTACCAAGGGTAGTTACTTCAACCGCACCCTGAATCTGAACGCGACGCTGTATCGCACCGAATACGACAATCTGCAGGTGCTAGCCTTTAACGGTGTGTTTTTTGATGTGAGCAATGCCGCTACGGCAATATCGCAGGGTCTCGAAGTTGACTGGCAATGGCTCACTCCCTGGGAGCCGCTGTCAGTGATCGGCTCGCTGGGCCTGTTGGATGCGTACTACGAAGAATATACCGGCGCGCCGGCACCGGTAACCCAGGGTGTGAATACCCGCCAGGATTTGAGCGGTGAAGCCATAGCTTTTGCGCCGGAAAGCAGTTTCATGCTGAGCCCCACGCTAACCTTCGCTTTGTGGGATGAGATGTTGAACCTCAGTGTGGATGTTATCCACCAAGGCGATCAGTTTACGGATACCGACCTGGACCCGGCGTCAAAAGTGCCGGCCAACACAAAGTTCAACGTGCGGGCATCGCTGCTGGATGGCGACGAGCGTTGGAACCTGACTGTGGGTGTAAAAAACCTGACCGACAAGCTAACCCAGAATCAGGTGGTGGATTCGGTTTTCTTTCCGGGTACTTACTATGCGCAGCAGAACGCTGGTCGTCAGGCTTACGCCGCACTGCGACTTAATTGGTAATTGCGCGGTTAGTGGCGCTATTGGATTGGCGCCACTGCAATATCGTCGGCAAGGGAGCGCCCCGGCTTAGTGGCTGCGTCCGATTCCAGACGCTGTGACACGGTAGCGTCGAGGCTGCGAAAGGTGGGGCTCAACAGATAAAACAAGGCCACTGCGACAAACAGCATGGCACAGGCGCCAGTGATCGCATTGGCGGCGCCAAAGTGATCGGCGGCGATTGCCATGGGGAATACGCCTAAGGGCATGAGTCCAAACGAAGCCATCATGAGGCTGCTGACCCGCCCGCGAACGTTTTCGTCAGTCAGGATTTGAACAGCGGCGCTGTTCACGGTCTGCGCTGCACTGATAAACGTGTTGGCGAGTAGGAGCGGCAGCAGGGCAAGCAGGAAATAGGAGGTTTGTGCAAATGCGCCCAGCAGCACCGCGAAGCCGAGTGTTGCCGTTACCATAAACACCAGCCGGTGCGGCGTATCGCCACGGCGAATAATCCACAGTGCACCCACCACCCCACCGACACCGCCGGTAGAGATTAATAAGCCGACACCTTGTTCGCCCTGCTGCCAGGCCTGCTCGGCCAGCATGACCAGAATATTCTGAAAGGGCATGGCCACGAGCATGGGCAGCAAGCTGAATAGAATGCACATCATCAGTGGGCGATTGCGATTGACGTAGCGCAGCCCCAGCCCGATATCGCTCATGAGTGATTTTCTTTCCCCGGTTTGTGGCGATGAAAAGCTCGGCTTAACGCCTAACATGCAGGCGACAGCGATTGAATAGAGCGCGACAGATAAGACGTAAGCGCCGATGACTGAGAACTGCGCGATGATCAGCCCCATCACCGCTGGCCCGGCGATACGACTAACGTTGACCACTCCGCCGGTATAGGCCATGGCGCGCTGCATGCGCGAAGCGCCGGCTACGGAGGCGGTGATGGCCATTCGTGCCGGCATGATCAATGGGAATGCGCAACCGGTGATAAAGGCGGTACACAGCATATGCCAGAAGGCCAGTTTGCCAAGTAGCAGCAGCGTGAGGATGGTGATTTCGTTTAGCACGATCAGGCTCTGGCCAAGAATTACCAGCTGCCTGCGCTCAACCCGGTCTGTAATCGCGCCACCTAGCAGAGACCCCAGCAACATCGGAATGGCGACGACGAGATTGATGTAGGCCAGTGCTGTGGCTTCACCCACCAGATCCCAAGCCAGAATGCTACGGGTGAGTATCTGGCCGTTCATCGCGAAGAAAAAGGCGGTATTGCCGGCCAGCAGCCAGCGGTACTGGGCATCGGCGAGCAGGGGGGCATCGCTGCCCGATTGGCTGGGATGTGGCGGTGAAATGGATCTTGCTCCTGAAAAAGCCGTGCACGTTATTGGCGGTAAGTCTACGCAGCCCCGGGTGTCGTGTCTGCAGCTTTCATTGCGTCAAGAGCTTACTGTCTTGCGTCTCCTGTCGGGTTGCGTGCGTCAGCCTGTGGGAACATAGGGGCGTATGCGGTGCCCAGGCGTCCAGGCGTAACGCATAGCCCTACAACAATAATAAACAGCGCAGGTGACACGTCGATATGTCCTCCTTTTTTCTGCTTGGCTGGCGCCAGACCGCAATCTGCTTTTTGATGTTGGCGGCAGTTGGCATGATCGCGGCAACTTATTCGCTGATCGCGGTACCCATTGCGCAGGAGTTTCAGCCGAGCCGGATGGTATTGATGTTGGCGATGACGGTACTGTCGGGTACCTGTGCCGTGCTTTCTCCTTTGATCGGCAATCTGATGGATCGCTATTCTCTGCGCGCAATGATGGTGACAGGTGGGCTGTTGCTCGGGCTGGGCTATGCGGGCCTTTCTCTGGCCGCGTCGTTTACGCATGTGCTGATCGTGTTTGGTGTGCTGATTGCGCCTGCAAATGTGTTGCTGGGCCCGGTGGCGAGCACGGTCTTGTTGTCGCGTTGGTTTGTGGTAAAGCGTGGGCGTGCGATTGGCATTGCCATTGCCGGTATTTCGGCTGGTGGTTTTCTGTTTCCCATGATCATCCAGGGCTTGCTCGACACTTATCAGTGGCGTGAGGCCTTGCAACTGCTTGGACTGGTGCTGGCGCTATGGACTATCCCAGCCGCACTACTGGTGGTTAATCACCCGGCGGAGGCAGGTGTGCAGCCTGATGGTGCAAGCGAAGCACTACCGCAAGTGCAGGCAGAAATGCAGAATACTGTAGTTTCTCCGCTGCAAGTGTTGAGCGATCCGGCGTTTTGGATGATTGCCGGCACGGTGGCGGTTGTCACATCCGGTATGAAAGGCATGATTACCAATCTGGCGCCACTGGTGATGGACGCCGGTATCGATGTCAGTCGCGCCGCAGCGCTGGTGTCCACCTACGCCGGATGCAGTTTTTTGGCCAAGCTGACCTTTGCTGCGTTGGCTGATCGGCTCGGGCCACGCATTTTGATGAGTCTCGCGCTGGGTGGTTTCTCGCTGGGATTGGCGTGCCTTACCCAATCGCAGCTGGGTTATGGCGTGATAGCGTTGGGGGTAGGGCTGACCGGCTTGCTCGGCGGTTTTATGGTGCCGATGGAAAGCTATTTGGCGCCGCGCGTATTTGGTCAGCATGTTGTGGGGCGTGCAATGGGGCTGCTGACCGGGGCGGTGCTGATCGCCTTGTTATGTACGCCTCCTCTGTTCGGACTCATCTTTGATCTCACCGGCAGTTACAAAGGGATATTCTGGACTTTTTCGCTGCTGGCGCTGGTCACGCTGTTGTTTGTGCCCTCGCTCCGTCTTCACCCGCGAGTGCCCTAACACGACCTGCGGCGCCTGAGCTGGTGCGTGGCGGGGTGTCGTCGGTGAGTCATTTTTGTGATTTGACTCATCCGGCGCCTTTCGCTTAAATGTCGCCTCGACATTTTCCCCGGGGAATCTTCTGTGAATCAGCCTGAGCTTGCGGTAGAGAGCGGCCTGCCCAGTGTACTGGCACTGGCCCGGGAACGCTGGGTGGAGACTGCCCGGCTGGACCTCGGTGAGCTGGCGCGCGAGCTCGGCATTGGCCGGGCCACGATTTTCCGCTGGGTGGGTTCGCGCGATGCGCTTATGGGTGAGGTGATCTGGTCATTTCACGAGCCTGAACTGCACCGCGCGTTACAGCAAAGTGGCAATCGCGGCGCGGCGTTAATGGCGGACCTGTGTCGTGAGTCGATGGAATCGGTGCTGTGCTTTGAGCCAATGCGACAGTGGGCCCACCGCGATAGTGAATATGCTCTGAAAATACTGTCTTCGGAAACCGGTGTGATTCACGGTCGGGCGGTTGCCTTTGCTCTGCAGGTGCTGCGTCGGGAGATGGCGGATGGTCACATTGCGCCGGTACTGGCGCTGGATGAGCTGGCGCGCCTTCTGGTGCGTATTGAAACGTCGTTTTTGTTCAGTGATCTGGCGTGTGGACGCGAACCGTCTGTGGACAGCGCCTGCAAGGCTGTGGAAATTCTGGTGGCCGCGCGCGGCTGTCAATAATAACAACGGGTAAAGTAATGAGAGCTATCTATCCTCTGGTTGTATTGGTTGCGGCAGGCACTGCGCAGTTGCAGGCGCAGCGTGTGATCGAAGAAGTGGTGGTGACCGCCCAGAAAACCGAGCAGAGCTTGCAGGAAGTGCCGGTATCGGTCTCCACGCTGTCGGGCGAGCTGATGCAAAGCGCCGCCATTTCCGATGTGCAGGACCTTGTGCAGTACACGCCGAATGTAAAGTTCAGTACCGCGAGCTCCGAGCCTATTGCGTCTATTCGTGGATTCGGTACCGGTGCCGGGGGACGGGGCTTTGAGTCGCCGGTCGGCATTGTGATCGACGATGTGTTTTATGGTCGCACCAGTTATGTCAACGACGGGGTGTTCGACCTTGATCGGGTAGAAGTGTTGCGCGGGCCGCAGGGTGCGCTGTTTGGAAAAAATACCATTGCCGGGGTCATGAGTTTTACCACCGTGCAGCCACATTGGGAGCGCCGTGGCCGGTTGTCTGCAACCGGTTCGTCATTGGCGGGGCGCAAACTGGAAGGCGGCGTCAGCCTGCCGCTGGTGGATGGGGTCTTGACCAGTCGCCTTTCGTTTCGAACCAACGAGCAGGAACTGGGTATTTACAACAGCACTACTGATCACGAGATAGCGCAGGACGATTATTCGGCGCGGGCACAGCTGCTTTGGCAAATCAGCGAGGCGGCGGAACTGCATTTGAACGTATGGGGCAGCGAGCGGGATCTTAATGGTTTTACCCGGCAGCTGTTGAAAGCAACCGATCAGTCACTGTCGGAGTTTCGTGAAATTGACCCGGAAACCGAGGCCGATGGATTCGACGAAAATCTTTCGACCAATGAGCCGGGTTTTCGGGAGCGTAAAACGCGGTCGGTTTCGCTGAAGGGGAAATGGCGGCCAGACTTCGAGGCCGTTTACAACGCGGAGCTCACCGCGATTATTTCGCATGGCGACATTGATATGCCGTTTCTGTTTGATGCGGATTATTCACCAATCGATTTTATCACTGCCGGTACGCGCGGCCCGGAAAATCAGCACCACAATGCCCTGGAACTGAGGTTTACCGGTGCGACGGCTGCGCCTTTTGGTTGGGGTGAGGGGCTGGAATTTGTATCCGGGTTGTTTTATCAGGAAGCGAGTCTGGAAATCAGTCAGGTGATCACCGCCAACGTGAGTAACTTTTCCCGTTATCTGGAGGCGGGCGCGCTGGGTGCGCCGGATCTTCCTGCGGATCTGGTCACCAATCTGGTGGCGCTGCAATCGATTGTTGGCGACCAGATAGAATCTGTTGATTCTTATACGCTGACTAACAGCACGACCGAGGCGCTATTCGGGCAGCTTATTTGGTCGCTCAACCCCTTGTGGGATGTAACCGCCGGTTTGCGGCTGGGGCGTGAGCGCAAGGATACCGAAGTCTATTCCCAGCATAGCGGCGAGACCCAGATCGCAAAACCGGTGCTGTCACAGGAAGACTTTATTGCCAATCGCTCGCGCAAGGAAAATGAAGTTTCCCCCAAACTGGCGGTGTCCTGGCATGCCTCCGATGAGGTGAGTGTTTTTGCGACTGTGAGCAAGGGGTTTAAAAGTGGTGGCTATCAGGCGGCTCCCGTTAACAGCGAATCGCTGGAGTTTGACGACGAGCGTGCCTTGTCCAGAGAGGCCGGCGTAAAAATGCGTTTGCTGCAGGGATCGCTGGTCATGAATGCGACGTTGTATCAGACCGATTTCGAAAACCTGCAGGTGATCGATTTTGACGGCACCAACTTTATTACAAAGAACGCGGCGAACGCTCAGTCGAAAGGGTTTGAACTCGATTTCCTCTGGCTGCCGCCGTGGGAGCCCCTGACCGTTGCGGGCAGCGTCGGTCTGAGCCGGGCCCGTTATACGGATTACCCGTGCGCACCGGCTGCTCAGGAAGGTGAAAACAAGCCGGCTGCACGGCAGTGCGACCCCAATAATCGCGACGCTGATCCCACCAACGACAGCGATGCGTCTACCTATCAGGATTTAAGTGGCCGCGAACTGGCGTACGCGCCCGAAGTGTCATGGAGTCTGTCGCCAAGCCTGAAGTTTCCGGTGGCCGATGGGCTGTTGCTCGTAGCCGGTTTCGATCTGCTGCATCAGGGCGATTATTACCTTGAGGCTGACCTTGATGAAAACTCGTTTCGAGAAGCGACGACCAAGGTCAATTTGCGGCTGGGATTGGCTGACTCACATGAGCGCTGGTACGTAATCTTTCACGCCAAGAATGTGAATGGCGTTCAGGAGATCGGCAGCATGGCGGATCAGCCGTTGCTGGCGGGTAATTACATTGGGTACTCGCTCTACGATGAGCCGGTGTACAGTGTTGATGTGCGCTATCAGTTTGGGCGTGATCTTTGAGCGGGAGGGCGTTGGCGCAATGAACTTTGAAGTAGCGGTGCTGTTTGCCATTCCGGCATTTATGCTGTTGATGGTACTGGAGTTTGTCTGGAGCAAGTTCAAGGGGCCGGACACCTGGCATCATCAGGCCGATGCGGTGTCGAGTATCAGTTCCGGGCTCACCTATCTGGTATTGCGTACGCTCGGTTTTGGCGTACTTGTTATCAGCTATGACTGGGTGGCGCAGCAGATTGCGGTGGCGGAGCCGGTCGTGACCGGGTTCTGGCTGTATGTGCTGGTTTTTGTGTGGAAGGATTTCACCAGTTACTGGATGCACCGCTGGGCACATGCCAACAGCTTTCTCTGGGCCATGCACCTGATTCACCACAGCAGTGAGGAGTTTAATCTCGCTGTTGCCCTGCGCCAGAATGCGTTTAACTGGTTCTCTTATGGTGGTCTGATGTTGCTGCCGCTGGCGCTGATCGGTGTGCCAGCCGAAGTGGTGGCGGTGGTGCTCCCCATCCAGTTTTTTATGCAGTTCTGGTATCACACGCAGCATGTGGGCAAGCTCGGTTGGCTCGAGTATGTGATAGTGACGCCGTCGCAGCATCGTGTTCATCACGCCATTAACCCTCGCTATATCGACAAGAATTTCGGTCAGATTTTTTGTTGGGACCGCTTGTTCGGTACCTTTCAGTCAGAACTGAAAGAAGATCCGCCAGCCTACGGAATTACCACGCCGGTGCGTCACTACAACCCGGTGATGATTGAATTAAATTACATGGGGCGGCTGCTGCGCGATGCGCTGGCGACACGACGCTGGCGCGACAAGCTGGGGGTGTTTTTTTCGCGTACTGGCTGGCGCCCGGAGGATGTCAGTGAGCGACGGCCGTTGCAAAAAATTGACTATCGCGATGCGTCGCAGAAATTCAGTCGTCAGCAACCGTCTTGGCTGGTGGTTTGGTCGTGGTTGCATTTGGGGCTGCTGCTGGGGCTGGCGGCGTTTACGTTGGCAAGCATTGGCAGCTTGGCTGAAACGGTGAAAGTGGGGCTGTTGTTGTATGTGTTGCTGGGCGTGGCGGTGAATGCCCAGCAGTTGATGCTGGAGGCGGCGCTGGCTCTGGATGGTCTGCGTTTCGGGCTGGTGGGCGCCCTGGCTTATTTTGGGGCCGGGGACTCTGTGTTGGGTAGCAGCATGATATTGCCGATGCTGGTGTTCATCTCGCTGTGTTCACTGACGGTGTCCCGAAGGAGCAGCAAGCTGGTGTCTGGCGGTGTGCCGCCGACGGTTAATCTGAACCCAGCGGGTAAATAGCTGGCTTCAGTCGCGCAATGACAGCACCGGCCAGTTGTTGCGCACGGCTTCTTTGAGCAGGATGCTGTCCGGGTCAACAGCGACCGGATTTTCTACCAGGCGCAGCAGTGGAAGGTCGTTGTGCGAATCTGAATAGAAAGTGCTGCCCGTTAGCTTGAAGCCTTTTTCCCGGATTCGCTCCCGCAGCAGAACCACCTTGCCTTCCTGGAAACACGGCGTGCCGACTACGTTGCCGGTATAGTGGCCATCTACGACCTCAGGTTCTGACCCGATGATGTCGGGTATCCCAAGACTTTCGGCGATGGGGCGGGTAATAAAGGTGTTGGTGGCGGTCATGATCATGCAGTGATCGCCGGCGGCTTTGTGTTTTTCGATCAGCGCACTGGCCTTTGGTAA
>NZ_JBVBUV010000077.1:0-17719 GCF_057445395.1 Litorivivens sp. | reverse complement strand
CAATTAACAAAGCATCGACACTGCGGTAATAGCGCTTGAATTCGTTAATGGCATTCAGAGAGAGGGCTTTTACCATATCCGCCACAAACCGCTCTGAATGCAGATAAACTATCTTAGCATCCGGCTTCTGCTTGAGCATTGCGTTGCCCACAGCGTGCATCAAATGAGTTTTCCCCAAACCGACGCCACCATAAAGGAACACGGGGTTGTAGGCTTGGCCCGGATTTTCTGCCACCTGCATCGCCGCAGCACGCGCCAGTTGATTCGACTTACCTTCCACAAAGGTATCGAAGGTATGATTTTCGATCAGGGAACTCTGGTGCCGAACGCTGCCTTCTACCTCAACGCGGCGTACCGAAGGCGCTGGTCTGACGACGGGCCTTTCCGGAATAGCGGCCAATTCGGCCTGCACCGGTGCCGGTTCGGGTGCAACGGCCGGACGATCATTATTTTGCAACGACCGCACAGGAGGAACGCGACGCTCTGCACTGCGGCTTCCAATCTCCACCACAACATCAAAAGGCCCAGGCCCTATTTCACCAACCAATTGGGAAATTCTGTCCAGGTAGCGATCAACTACCCAATCCTTGATAAACCGGTTAGGGGCGAATAGCTGCAGCTGGCTGCCATTGGCTACCGCACGCAATGGCCGAATCCAGGTGTTGAACTGCTGGGACGGCAACTCGTTCTCTAAATAACCCAGACATTGTTCCCAAGCGGCTTCCGGCACTCTTACCTCTCCTGCCTTTTTATAGTTGTGTTTGATCATGGCGACACGCGTCGCTGTGGATGCGTAACTGTGAATATCTCTGCGCAAAGCCGAGCTGGCCCCGCCAAAGAGGAGCTATTCTAACCCGTTGTTTCGCACTTTATCCACAGCTGATTGGAAAATTAATTACTCTAAAAACTACTATTTTTGTTTTATTTTTCAATTGAATACAGGTTACAAGGGATAATAACAACTAAACAATTTCCACCCAGGATACAATTGTTAATAAGTATAGTGTAAGGCTGTGGATAACCTGTATGAATCTACTATTGTGAGCACTTACGAACACGCTAACGTTACCGTCGCGCACTAGGTCTATAAATAAAAAATCCATTGCCTTAACTGATCAAATTCACTAGAATTCGCGATCCTGATTTTCGCGCCGCTGTCTGTACTATCTACGACGCCGGTAGACACATGAAATGATCCTTATATAAGGCAGCCCTATATAAGGAAGTAAGAAAGCCAACATCGGCTTGGAGCACTGTCATGAAAAGAACCTTTCAACCCAGCGTACTGAAGCGCAAGCGCACCCACGGCTTCCGCGCCCGTATGGCGACCAAAAACGGCCGTAAAGTTCTCGCCCGTCGTCGCGCCAAAGGTCGCAAGCGTCTCGCAGCCTAATCAGGCGCGCACGCATGGTTTATCAGCACTGTGACGCTTGCAGCATTTGCCAGAACGTCACGGTTGCTGAATGCCAAAGATTTCAAACAGGTCTTTGATACCGCCCGTCTGAAAGTTTCGACACCGGAACTGTTGTTTCTCGCCTGTCCCAATCAAACCCCCCATGCCCGACTCGGTCTTGTCATCGCCAAGAAGCATGTCAAGCTTGCTGTTCAGCGCAATCGCATAAAACGCATTATCCGAGATAGCTTTCGACACCATCAACATGATGTCTCAGGTTTGGATATCGTCGTGCTTGCGCGAAAAGGATTGGGTACACTAGACAACCCGCAAATCCACCGCGATTGCCAGCAATTGTGGGAGCAACTCCAACGTCGAGCCGAAAAACAGCAGCGCAAAGCCGAACGGCAAGCGCGCGAAGGGGCAAGTTCATGCGAATAATTCTGGTCACTGTGATCCGAATCTACCGCTACGCCATCAGCCCACTGATGGCGAGCCACTGCCGTTTCTACCCGAGCTGTTCACAGTATGCTCTGGAAGCCGTTGAAACCCACGGCGCCGCCCACGGTAGCTGGCTGGCTACCAAGCGGCTTTGCCGCTGCCATCCGTTTACCGCCGGGGGTTTTGATCCCGTACCGGGCTCCGACACCGAATCCAAAACATCAACGCAGGCACAACCTTCATAATGGATATACAACGTATTTTGCTGATCGCCGCCATTGCCGCGCTCTCTTTTATGCTGGTGGTGGAATGGGCAAGTTTCCGCCAACAGGAACCCGCCAGTGTCGTCGAGTCTCAGCAGACATTTGAGCAGAGCCCGACCCAAATCCCCGGTACGAACAGCAGCGCTTCAATGGAAGATATTCCTGAGGTGGCTGGGGACACCGAAGAGCCCGAACTGCAAGCCGGACACGATAGCAGCAGCATCAATGTATCTACCGACGTGCTGAACCTCAGTATTGATCTAAGTGGCGGCGATGTAGTCTACGCGGCACTACCCAAACACTACGCCAAAATCGACACCCCGAACCAACCTTTTGTCCTACTCGAACAAAACCGCCAGCGTGAATATATAGCGCAAAGTGGCCTAATTGGAAAAAACGGTACCGATACCCGCGACGGACGCCCGCTGTTTGTGACTGAACAGGAAAACTACAGTCTCGCGAAAGGCCAAGATAAGCTTACGGTGACCCTTGCCTACGGCTACAGCCGCGATATCACCATTAAAAAGCACTATCACTTTACTCGCGGCTCCTATGTTGTGGAGCTCGACTACGAAATTGAAAACCGCAGCGCCGAACCTTGGCAAGGCGTGCTCTTTACCCAACTCAAGCGTGATAGCAGCGAAGATCCCTCTACCCAGAACAACGGCATGATGGGCATGCAGCCCTTCCTTGGTGTTGCCTACCGCACCACAGAGGAACGGTTTGAAAAACTGCCCTTCGACGACATGCGTGAAAAGCCACTCAAGCTTGAAATGCAGGGTGGCTGGGTCGCCATGATCCAGCACTACTTTCTCAGCGCCTGGATTCCACCGGCAGATCAACAGAACTATTTCTCAACCTCTGTGACCCGCAGTGGCGACAATATCGCACGCTACACGTCTGCTCCCCAGATTGTAGAACCCAATACCAGTGGTCACCTGAAAGCACAGCTCTATGTCGGACCGAAGGATCAATACGCACTGGAAAAGATCTCAGAAGGCCTCGAGCTCAGTGTCGACTACGGTTGGTTGTGGTGGATTGCACAGCCGCTGTTCTGGGTGTTGACCCAGATCTACAAACTGCTGGGTAACTGGGGTCTGGCCATTATCGGCGTCACCCTGGCCGTCAAAATTCTGTTCTTCCAGCTCAACGCCACAGCATTCCGCTCGATGGCCAATATGCGTCGGGTACAACCCAAGCTGCTGGAAATTCGCGAACGCCATGCCGACGACAGACAGAAGCAGTCTCAGGCAATGATGGAGCTATACAAAAAGGAAAAAATCAATCCGCTGGGCGGATGTCTGCCGATTCTTGTACAAATGCCGGTATTTATCGCCTTGTACTGGGTGCTGATGGAAAGTGTCGAATTACGACATGCGCCATTCTTTGGCTGGATCAATGACCTGTCGGCAATGGACCCCTACTTTATTCTGCCGATCATCATGGGTGCTTCTATGTTCGTGCAGCAGAAGCTGAACCCACCGCCACCGGATCCGATGCAAGCCAAGGTTATGCAATGGTTGCCTGTCATCTTTACCTTCTTCTTCCTGTTCTTCCCGGCGGGGCTGGTACTGTATTGGGTAGTCAATAACCTGCTGTCTATTGCTCAGCAATACATCATTACCCGCAACATCGAAAAAGGTCAGGCAAAAGCCTAAATGACACAACGTACCGACACCATCGCCGCCGTCGCCACCCCGGCCGGGCGCGGTGGTGTCGGTGTTATTCGTATTTCCGGGCCAGATTGCCAAACCATTGCTGCAAGTCTGCTTGACAACAAACCACTCAAACCGCGGTACGCCCACTTTTCCCAGTTTTACAAAAAATCTAACAACCAAATAGAGGCGCTAGATAGCGGATTGGCGCTCTATTTTCCGGGCCCAAATTCCTTCACTGGCGAAGATGTCCTCGAGTTACAAGGGCACGGTGGCCCGGTGATTCTCAACCTGTTGCTGCGCGAAGTTTTTCGACTTGGCGCCAGACAGGCAAGACCGGGCGAATTTTCGGAGCGCGCGTTTCTAAACAACAAAATTGATCTGGCACAGGCTGAGGCCATCGCCGACCTGATAGACAGCGCCTCAGAACAAGCCGCCAAAAATGCAGTGCGATCTCTGGAAGGCGAATTCAGTCGCCGCGTCAATCAGTTAGTCGAAGACCTTATTCACCTGCGGATGTACGTCGAAGCCGCCATCGATTTTCCGGAAGAAGAAGTCGACTTTCTCAGCGACAGCACCATTCAAGATGGTCTGCAGGCGTTGGCAAAAAACCTCTCGGACCTGCTCGCCAGTGCCCGACAGGGCGCTTTACTGCGCGAAGGTATGACCGTAGCCATAGCCGGAAAGCCGAACGCCGGAAAATCGAGTTTGCTGAACGCACTGGCTGGGCGCGAGTCAGCTATCGTGACCGACGTGGCAGGGACTACCCGCGATCTCCTGCGCGAAACGATTTTGATTGATGGTATGCCACTGCACGTGGTCGATACCGCGGGTCTTCGCGATAGCGATGACAGGGTAGAACAAGAAGGAATACGGCGTGCCTGGCAGGTTATAGCCGATGCCGACAGGATTCTGCTGGTCGTTGATTCCACCGACAGCCACAGCGCCGATGATCTGATTGAACAATTCGCCGAGCACCATCAGAAACTCACTATCGTCTACAACAAGGCCGATCTATCAGGGCTGGCGGTAGGTCTTAGCGACGATGCTCACGCCCTGAATATCTCCGCTAAAGGTCTGCAGGGTATCGACCTATTAAGAGAACACCTCAAAGCCTGTATGGGTTATCACGGCGGCTACGACAGCCAGTTTACCGCGCGTCAACGCCATATCGATGCCCTGTTAGACGCTCAGTCACATCTGAGCCAGGGTAGTGAGCAGCTACAGACCTATCAGGCCGGTGAGCTGTTAGCCGAGGAACTGCGCCTTAGCCAGAACGCCTTGAGTACCATTACCGGCGAATTTACCCCTGACGACCTACTCGGCAAGATCTTCTCCAGCTTCTGTATTGGCAAGTAAATTTCAGCTTTCCAGCGACCTTTCTGTTACCAGCGCTATCCAGTGTAAGGCGACATCACGCTACACCGGCACCGTTTGATACCCCCGTCTATCTGACAGATCTGATCTTCCGCACCCTAAATCTCTTATCTCAGCTGAACACTGAGAGAAAAAACGCCAAAAAACGGATTTTTTTCAATTATTTTGCTGTGAATTGCCGGCGCAAATCCGGGGGACACGCTGTGAATAAGTTGGGGGATAAGTTGAGAGGCTGTGTACGAAAGTTCAGTACTAATACTTGTCCCCAATCCCTGCAACGGCCGCTACCAGCTAGCCAACACCTTTGAGACCCGCTTATACGCCCACTTGTAAAATGGTTTTTTGTAAATACTTTCAATAGCTTACATAGTTTATCCACATAAACCTCTGTGCTAATAGTAACTACAACAATAAAATTCCTTACTTTCTCTCCATATTAAGTAAATATATTTAATAACTTTTTTAAGAACACGCACTGACTAAATTTTCGCCAGCTTATTGCAGTGCGAAATCCGGCCCGTATAATCACACTCCCTTTCACTCATCAGCAGGTTTTGCCGTGGATTATCCCGAGCAATTTGACGTCATCGTCATCGGCGGCGGCCACGCTGGCACCGAAGCGTGCCTGGCGGCGGCACGAATGGGCGCCAAAACCCTGCTGCTGACGCATAACATCGAAACCCTGGGGCAGATGTCCTGCAATCCTGCCATTGGCGGCATCGGCAAAAGCCACTTGGTCAAGGAAATTGACGCATTGGGTGGCGCAATGGCCCTGGCCACTGATCGCGGCGGTATCCAGTTTCGGGTGCTCAATGCCCGCAAGGGCCCAGCTGTCCGGGCTACGAGGGCCCAAGCTGACCGCGTGCTGTACAAGGCCGCCATACGCGAGATTCTCGAAAATCAACAAAACCTGTCGATTTTTCAGCAAGCGGTCGATGATTTGATAGTCGAGGGAGAGCGGGTTACCGGTGCAGTGACCAACACCGGGATCCGATTTAGGGCGCGCACCGTGGTTCTGACCACAGGGACGTTTCTTGGCGGTAAAATACATATTGGGCTGGATAATCACAGCGGTGGTCGCGCTGGAGACCCACCGTCCATAGCGCTAGCCAGCCGACTGCGTGAGCTGCCATTGCGAGTAGATCGCCTGAAAACCGGTACCCCACCGCGGATAGATGCCAAATCGGTAAACTTTGAAGGGCTTCAGGAACAGTGGGGCGATCAGCCTGAGCCGGTAATGTCTTATCTGGGCAGTACTGACCTGCATCCGACGCAAACCTGCTGCTGGATTACTCATACCAACGAGCAAACCCACGCCATTATCCAGGGTGGGCTCGATCGCTCCCCCATGTATACCGGTGTGATTGAAGGTATTGGGCCGCGCTATTGCCCCTCAATTGAAGACAAAGTGCACCGTTTTGCGGATAAAAACAGCCACCAGATATTTATTGAGCCTGAAGGCCTCAATACCCATGAGCTCTACCCCAATGGGATTTCCACCAGCTTGCCGTTTGACGTGCAGATGAATCTGGTGCGCTCGATTAAGGGTTTTGAAAACGCCCATATCACGCGGCCTGGCTATGCCATCGAATACGACTTTTTTGACCCACGGGATCTGAAAACCTCGCTTGAAACCAAGGTTATAGAAAACCTGTTTTTCGCCGGTCAGATCAACGGCACCACCGGCTACGAAGAGGCCGGAGCCCAAGGGCTGTTGGCAGGTTTGAACGCTGCACTAAAAGCCTTTGATAAAGAGGCTTGGTGCCCAAAACGCGACGAAGCCTATATTGGCGTGCTGGTCGATGACCTGATTACCATGGGTACACTCGAGCCTTACCGCATGTTCACTTCACGCGCGGAATACCGTCTGCTGCTGCGTGAAGACAACGCCGATGCTCGCCTGACCGAGAAGGGACGAGAGCTCGGCTTGGTGGACGACACGCGCTGGCAGGCTTTTTGTGAAAAACGCGAAAGCGTGGAACGCGAGCGCCAGCGTATGGCCAGTACTTGGATTCAGCCCAATACCCCGCAAGCCGAGGTACTCAACAGCAAGATACCCACGCCGATCAGTCGAGAGCATAATCTGCTGGATCTTCTGAAGCGTCCTGAGCTTAATTACTTTGATGTTGCCGGTCTTAAGGGCGAAGCGAGTACTAACGTACAGGTGGCCGAGCAAGTTGAAATCGGGGTCAAATACGCCGGCTATATTGACCGTCAAACCGAAGAAATTGAGCGTCTTCGCCGCTTTGAACACACCAACCTGCCACTCGATTTCGACTATCAGAGCGTGGAAGGACTGTCCAACGAGATCAAGCAGAAGCTGACCGCGACGCGGCCACAAACACTGGCCCAGGCCTCGCGTATTCCGGGGGTAACGCCGGCAGCGGTTTCTCTGCTCCTTATCTATCTGAAAAAACGGGGTCTGCTCGAGCGCGGCAGCAAAACAGCCTGATGGCTGAACGAGAGCAACTGCAGCGGGGTCTAGCTGGACTGTCGCTAACACTGAGCGAGCAACAGCAAGACCAGCTGTTGCACTATCTGGCGTTGTTGATTAAATGGAATAGAGCCTACAACCTGACGGCCATTCGCGATCCTCAGGAAATGGTCAGCAAGCATTTGCTGGATTCCCTAAGTGTTGCTCCATTTATTCGTGGTGAACGTCTGCTGGACGTGGGCACCGGTGCCGGTTTGCCGGGAATCCCACTGGCCATCGTCTACCCGGAAAAGGAATTCGAGCTGCTGGACGCAAACAGCAAAAAAACCCGGTTTCTGACGCATGTCGTAGCTGAGTTAGTACTTACAAACGTTAAAGTTCACCACTGCCGCATAGAAGCAGGTAAACTGGGCGCGCATTATCAGGGTATTTTGTCTCGGGCTTTTGCGTCATTGGCGGATATGACGGCAGCTTGCGGTCCGCTGTTGGCAGAAGGCGGCGAGCTACTGGCCATGAAAGGTCAATACCCCGAGGAAGAGTTGAGTCAGTTACCAAAACCCTATATCGTCAAGGGTTCTCACGCGCTGGTGGTGCCGGGGCTCACCGGTGAGCGTCATCTCATAAGAATTGGGCCCGATCACACGCCCTGAACAACATTACAGGCCCTGGACTGGGACAGCATGGCAAAGATATTTGCAATCACCAATCAGAAAGGCGGTGTCGGTAAGACAACCACCAGCGTCAATCTTGCCGCCTCCTTGGTGAAAACCCGGCGTCGGGTGCTGCTTATCGACCTCGATCCCCAAGGCAATGCCACGATGGGCAGTGGTGTCGATAAGAATTCGCTGGATGGCAGTGTGTACGATGTATTGATTGGCGACAGCAGTGCTGCCGACGCCATTCAATCCGGCCTGGCCGCAGGCTACGATCTGCTGGGCGCCAACCAGGATTTGACCGCGGCAGAAGTAGAGCTGATTAATGAAATTGGCCGCGAATTTCGCTTGCGGGAAGGCTTGGCCCCAGTTCTGGAAGATTACGACTTTATTCTGGTGGATTGCCCGCCGTCACTAAACATGCTGACGGTCAATGCGCTGGCAGCCTCGCATGGCGTTATTATTCCCATGCAATGCGAATACTATGCTCTGGAAGGCCTTAGCGCGCTGGTTAACACTGTAAACCGCGTGAAACAGCTGATTAACCCTGAGTTGGAAATAGAAGGCTTGCTGCGCACCATGTACGATCCGCGTAACAGCCTCACCAATGATGTCTCCGCGCAGCTTTACAACCACTTTGGCGACAAGGTTTACCGCACCGTGATTCCGCGCAATGTGCGTCTCGCCGAGGCTCCCAGTCACGGCATGCCGGTGATTGACTACGATAAAGACTCCAAGGGAGCGATGGCCTATATCGCACTGGCCGGTGAAATGCTCCGACGCGCAGATAAACCACAGGCCCGGGAAAAACCCGACCTGCAATTGATTCGGTCTGAAGGATAATGGCAAAAAAACGAGGACTGGGGCGCGGACTTGACGCCCTGTTGAGCAGTCAAGCAGCTGCCACGACCATCGAACACAATGAAAGCCCCGCTCCCCTTGGCGCCCGCGATGGCGATCTCCGCGATTTAGCCGTCGACAAGATTCAGCGCGGAAAATACCAGCCGCGTCGGGATATGCAGCCAGAAGCTCTGGAAGAATTGGCGGAGTCCATTAAGTCGCAGGGTGTTATGCAACCCATTGTGGTGCGACCACTGGCCGACGAACGCTACGAAATCATTGCCGGTGAACGCCGCTGGCGCGCTACTCAACTGGCGGGTCTGGACACGATTCCGGCGCTGATCCGGGATGTCCCCGACGAAGCCGCCGTTGCAATGGCGTTGATTGAAAATATTCAACGCGAAGACCTCAATCCCATGGAAGAGGCGCTCGCACTGCAGCGCTTGCAGCGCGAATTCGAGCTTACCCATGCCCAGGTAGCTCAGGCGGTGGGCAAATCGCGTACTACCATTACCAATTTATTGCGCTTGACCAATCTGCGTGACGAAGTTCAGCGCATGCTCGAACACGGTGATCTGGAAATGGGCCACGCGCGCGCCCTGTTGTCACTGCCAGAAGAAAATCAGGCGTCGGCGGCTTCCCAGATTGTGGCCCGAGGCCTCTCGGTGCGGCAGACAGAAGCCTTGGTGCGTCGATTGGTGGAAGAGGCCAAATCACCCGATCCGAAGACACCGGCAAAAACCCTGGATCCGGATATTCGAAAACTGCAGGATGAACTGGCAAAACACCTGGGCTCTGCCGTTGCGGTTCAGCACAATGCCAAAGGTGCAGGGAAGTTGGTGATTAAATACAGTAACCTCGACCAGCTAGACAGTATCATTAAAAAAATTACCCCCTGATAAGCCCTCATCATATTACGGGTAAGCCGCAATGGTTTGCCCGCCAACATTCTTCCTATACTCGACGTTCTTAAATAACACCGCGGGAGCGTGTCTGCCCATTAATCCGGTTGGATAAGAACAGGATAGTGGGATAAGGGGGAAAATGGATCTAAAGCAGGGGATAAAAAGCCTCGGTTGTTACAGTGTGTGGGTCCGCCTTATTGCGGTCGCTGCGCTGTGCGTCGGTTTTTCGTCGCCGCTTAATGCGAACCCGTTGGCCACGCCAGATCGGGATTGGATCGAGTACCCGGACGACGAAGCGCCGAGTCAGCGCGAAACCGATCTCGGAAAGGTGTTGTTTTTCGACAATCGCTTATCCATTGACCGCAAACGTTCCTGTGCCAGCTGCCATAACCCAGATCTGGGATTTGGCGACGGTCTTGCACTTAGTGCAGACATTCAAGGTAAACCACTGCAACGTCATACTCCCCACCTCTACAACCTGGCGTGGGCGAGCACGTTTTTTTGGGATGGGCGGGCTGATTCACTTGAGCAGCAGGCGCTGATGCCGATCCAATCCGAAGATGAAATGAACCTGTCGATAGAAGATTTGGTTGTCCGTCTTAACAGCGTGAGCGCGTATCGCGAAAAGTTTGCAGCCGTTTACGGTAACGGTGCGATTAGTGAAGATATGATTGCGCGCGCATTGGCGGCTTTCATGCGCTCCCTTGTGAGCGACAACTCGGCGTTTGATCGTTTCCTTCGAGGTGAAAGCAATGCCTTGGGTCCAGAGGCAAAGCGGGGTCTTGAACTATTTCAAGGTAAAGCTGAATGCAGTAAATGTCACGATGGCGCTAACTTTACCGATGACAGCTTTCACAATATTGGTTTACCCGGTAATGATCTTGGGCGGGCTGTAGTTGTCAGTGACAATAGCCTTCGCGGTGCTTTTAAAACACCTAGCCTGCGAAACATAACCTTAACAGCCCCCTATATGCACGACGGAAGCTTTGCCAGTTTGGAGAGTGTCATCGTCTTCTATAACGAGGGCGGCGGCAACGATAGTCTAAAAAGCGAATTGATTAAGCCGCTTAACCTGTCAAATCAGGAAATTTCAGATCTCCTGGCTTTTCTGGGCACGTTAGAAAGCCGGGTAGATATTACTCGCCCGAGCATACCCGACGTCAATCGCTAAATACTTGAAGGGATCAACATGAAAATGAAATGGAATAACACGCAGGCTTTGGTCGCCGTCATCTGCTTATCTATAAGTAGTCTGGCTAATGCTAAGGACTACAGCGTAAGTTTTAAATTTGACAAACGCCCACCCAAGGTTGCTCTTATTTATATTCCTGCTGAGACCGGTGATAAAACAAATGCGGAAGTTGACCAAGTAAACAAGCAGTTCACCACGAAAATGGTTGTGGCTTCTCCGGGTAGCGCTGTTAGTTTTAAAAATTCAGACACGGTAGATCACAATATTTTTGCAAGCGATGCGAGCGTTGGTGCGCAGTTTGATGTCGGACTGATGGCTCCGGGTGGTGAACGTGATGTTGATATAGACTGGTCTGAAGATTCAATCGTACGTGTAGGCTGTAAAATTCATCCGAAAATGCGCACTTATATTGCAGCGGTTAAATCGCGTTACGAGAAAGTTGTTGAATTTTCGCCTGCTGAAAAAGAGTTTTCCGTAACGTTGGGAAACCTACCCGCGGATGCCAATAAAATAGTCATCAGAATTCCAAAATATGACACGATTGAAATCGATATTTCGGCGGCAACCAATAACACTCTGCATCCGGTAACTAAGCGTGGCAAAGATCGCGGCGGCGTCACGCTGGTGGAATCATGAGTTTAAAAAGTCGTCTAATAGTTCTTACGGTTCTGATGACCAACGCCATGCTATTGGTGGCGGACGATGTCTCACCTTACCAAGTTAAGATGTTCAATGCGCCACAAGGTGAAGAGTTCGCGTTTGACAACTATCGAATGAACTGGACCCGCATGACAGGTTTTGAGTTTTCAGGGCTGCATTGGAATCAGTTTATTACGGTTTACGTTCGTGGTGGTGAATCGGTCTATCAAAATAACTACATTCAATACATTACTTGGTACGAAGATCCCGATGAGTTCGAAGAGCCACCTAAATACCAGAAATATCCGATAAACACGGTGGTGTTAAAAGAAAACTTTCAGGCGAAAGATGGCAAGCCCCACGCGCCTCTAACAGTAACCGCCATGATCAAGCGGAATAGCAATTTCGATCCTGAAAATGGCAATTGGGAATATCTTCAATTTGATCCGAAAGGAAAGATAATACTTCGGGGTAAAGCCAGTGACCCAACTATTCAGACGCAGTGCGCGCACTGTCACAGTCATATTGCCGATCGGGATTACATTTTTTCCCAGATCTTCAGCGCAACTGATCGGGAGTAAATACGATGGAAAATGAGACCAACGTGACCGCGGTAAAAAACAAACTTTGGTTTGCTGTTGCTGCCGTGGCGTTAATTCTTATATCCATCGCGTTGGTATCGATTATCAGTTTTTCCAACACACAGCAAAAACTGGCGAAGGTCACGCAGCAGTATCAACCAAAAATGCTCAGTGCCATGCAACTGACAACGCACTTCTACCATAGTTTGAGCGTGTTGGGTAACTACATGGTAGAGCAGGATGAATACAACATTGTGCTCTATAGCGATAAGGTCAATGACATAGATTCCACGCTCGATGAGCTGATAGAGCTGACAGAAAAGAACAATGAACCACAAGATGCGACACAACTGGAACTTATTCGTACGCTTGTGAATGAAATTAAGAGCTACAACCGGGATATGCTTAAACTCGCCGCCGACGTTAAACGTAATATGCCTGCCGTCGGTATCGCGGCTGATTGGATGGAGCCCCAGGGCGTGGAGATGACTCACCTGCTGAGTGACATAAAAGCGGAAGCGAAAATATCATCGCAGTACGAGTTTGCACGCAGTTTGGATAATCTGCTTTACAACTGGGCGATGGTAATCAGCCAGGTCCGTAGTTATCTCGCTTTTCGAAACGATGCAGCGGTAGACGATATCTATCTTTACTTAGAAGGTGTAAAACAGCACCGCAACGAAGTCGGTGCGTATCTGAAAACGCACCAGCCAGAACTTTTGGAACTGGTGGAAGAATTTAATGATGGGCTCACTAACTATGAATCCTATCTCACGCAAGTGATCGATGTTCATGGCAGCAGCCAGTGGCGCGCCGACAGTTCACTTATGCGCGAGCAGATTACACCAACCTTGCGGAAACTGACGCTGGAACTTGATGAACTGGTTACCACCCAGAAGCTGCGTATTGATAAAAGTAATCAGGAACTATCAGCCCAAATAGCTACTGCCGAAAAAACCATACGAATCTCAATGATCGTTGCACTTATTGTTACGCTGGTAGTGTTTTTGCTGATTATCCGCACTAGAGGATTGATGTCTCTGGTCAAACTACAACAGCTGCAAAAGGCAAAAATTCAGCACGCCGCGCAACACGATAGTCTTACCGGTATTCCTAATCGAGCCTATTTTAATGAAAGACTTCTGGAAATCGTTGCCAGCCGACGTGGCGTCAGACGATTCTCTCTGCTTTTTATTGATCTCGATGGGTTCAAGAAAATCAATGATACCGTGGGCCATGATGCCGGTGATTTCATCTTGGTTGAAACGGCGAAGCGTCTAGAAAAAATTGTGCGTAAAAGCGACATGGTGGCGCGCGTGGGCGGCGATGAATTTATTCTGGTACTAGATGATGTCGAGTCCAATGAGCGCGCCGAGCTAGTTGCCGGGAAGGTGTGCGCCTCCCTTAAAGAGATCTTCAATTACAAAGGCGAGGAATTACAAATTGGATGCAGTATCGGGGTACTGGTCATGGATTCTATGGAAATTTCCACGCCAGTAATTGACGAAGAAAACCTTATAACTAGCATCGTCAAGCGAGCCGATGAAGCGATGTATCAGGCTAAGCGCAGTGGTAAAAACAGATATTGCGTGTACAAAGGCCCACAATTGCGTATAGCCTGACCACCCAAGGGCCAGGCTATACAAAACGCAACGTCTAACTCAGCGTTGCCTTCTTCAACTCCTCAAAAGACTCCTTGATGCACTGCGCGTAAAACGCCGGGTCCGGCATCTGCTCGCGACAGGCATTGAAGGATATTGAGATAGAGCCCTTTTTGTTCTGGACGCTGCTGTATACCACATGGAACAGGCCTACGCCTGGCAGCAGCGGCCCTAGGCTCAAACCATCTACCAGTTCCGCTCCACAGAAATAAAGCTGTACGGGAGGTCCTGGAACGTTGGTGACAATCGTATTGAATATTACGGCGCGCTCCGTTAGGCCGGTACTCACTGCTGCACGCATGGCTAGCGCCATCATCCCACCTGGCAGCACGTCGGTAACATCCATGGCGATCCTTGGGCCCATAGCCTCGGCATAGGATTTACTTTGCTTTGATTCTGCACTAATGGCTTCCAAGCGTGCTTTTGGATCAAGAATATCCGAACACAGTGACACGGTCATAAAGCCCACCATGTTGCCGCCAGCGCTGCGCTCTTCGTCGCTGCGAACGTCTATGGGGCAACCGGTTACGAGTGTCTTTTCTGGCATCTCCTGTTTTGCTTCCAGATATTTGCGCATGGCGCCAGACACAATTGTCAGCATGGCGTCATTGATCGTTGCGCCGGGTACTGTGTTTTTGATGGAGCGAACATCTTCGAATGAAAATTTAACGGAGTCGACCACCCGGTAATTGGAAATTCGTCCCTGAAACCGCGTTTTCTGCTTGTCGTCGAGAGAGCGGAAATTGCCTTTCTTGCGACCCTGTCGAATACGCCGATAAGCGGGTAGCGCATTGGCAGCCAGTTTTAGAAATCGTCGAGGCCGCTTTAAGTTATTCACATAAGCCTTGGTCAGCAGCTGCCAGTCTGATGTCTTTTCCACAATTCGCGGTGGAATGTCGCCGGGTTGTTGAACCTCGGGGCTCAGGTCATGCATGATCGGGAACATCATCGCACCGGTAGCACCATCCATGGCGGCGTGGTGTGCCTTTAATAGCATGGCAAAACAGTTTTTCGGCAAGCCTTCTATATTGTCTAGCCCCTCGATGATGTACATCTCCCACAGGGGTTTGTTCATATCGAGCGGTCGGGCGTGAATACGTGATACCAGAATACAGAGCTGGCGCCAGTCACCGGGCGCTGGCAGAGAAATATGGCGCACGTGGTATTCCATATCGAAGTGCTCGTCCTCTACCCAGTACGGTCGATCGAGCTTCATCGGCACATGGGCCAGCTTGCGGGTAAAAATCGGTGACAGATGAACCCGGCTCTCCAGCATGGAAAGAATCTGTTTAAATCTGACGATACCGCCTTCTGCGGTGGATTGATCGTAAATACTCAAACCACCGATGTGCTGCGGGAGACCCTTCATCTCCGCGCTTAGAAACATCACATCCTGACCGCTAAGTTGCTCCATGCTGACCCCTCAATGTCATAGTTTGTTCTTACATTACTGACTTGTTGTGACAACCACCAGTTGTGCTCGGCGTAAAAACACGATTTTAGGATCTAGCGTATAAGGGGTTGTTCGATTCCTAACCAATTTGTGCGGTAGAGCGTCTGCGATGGGCAAATCGATTTCCGTTCCGACTCTGCCAGACACCGATCATGCTGATCGATATTTAGCGTTGAACAGCCTCTGGCTAAAAATGTATGGGCGAACCGGGTAGGAAGTGGCGATTGGCCAACAGTGGTTCGTGCGCGGAGCATTAGGGCAAGATCTGAAAACAGTGCTACAGTGCTCGCCCTTATTTGCGGGTGCTGCGAGCGTGAAGCAAGGGGCGGCGAATTAGCATCGCATAAATTCGGTGAAATTAAATCAACAGTACTGTTTAGTTGTATACCGCATCTTGTGGTTTTCAGGCCATCAGCCACACTATGTAGTGGAAGTTGATATAACGTATTGATTTAATATCTATTTTTTGTGGCGGGTTAACAAGGGGGTGGGACAATTTGTCCACCCTGCACCGCTAAGATCGGTTGATAGTTAACCACTCACGCCCTATAATTCGCCCCGCTTTTTGCGCGAGTGGAAATATCACAGGCGCGCAGATTTCAGGCAGGCATTTGGGGGAACTATGGCACGGCAGGGGGGAAACCCACCGCAGGCTGCGGCCATATCGCGTCCTCCACTGGTTAAGATCTACGGTTTGCAGGCCGGTTTGCTGGTGTTGGCTGCAGCCGGGGTAATGCTGGTGGATGTGGCAAGCGCCAAAGCCTTGTTGATAGGCGGATTGATCTCCGTTTTGCCCAACGCCTATTTTGCCCGTATGGCGTTTCGCCACCGGGGATCGCGCGCAGCCAGCGAAGTTTCCAGCGCTTTCAAGCGCGGCGAAGCTGGAAAATTTGTACTGACAGTATCGCTATTTGCGATTGTGTTCAGTACGGTGCCAGACCTGAGGGTTGAAGCACTGTTTGCCGGTTTTATTGGCATGATGCTGGTAAATCTGTTTTTTGCCTGGAAGGTCAGCAATTTCCGTTCAGGTCGATAGTAAACCGATAGGGTTACTTGCAAAGCCGCCGTGACAAGCATCGGCTTTCCAAGACACCTTTTGAATTGAGAGCGAGAGATGGCAGGGGAAACCTTAACCGCTACCAGTTACATCCAGCACCATTTGACCAATCTGACCTATGGCAAATTGCCAGAGGGCTATGAGCGTCATAACTCGGATGGTTCCGTGGAAGTGCTGACCCAGGATACCTGGACACTGGCCCATACGTCACAGGAAGCCAGCGACATGGGCTTCATGGCGATTCACGTAGACTCACTGTTCTGGTCGGTGTTTCTCGGCGGGCTGTTCTGTTTTATCTTCGCCCGTGTGGCCAAGCGTGTGCACTCCGGCGTACCACGTGGAATGCAGAACTTTATCGAAATGGCCGTTGATTTTATCGACAAAACGGTTAAAGACAGCTTCAACCACAAAAATGCCATGATCGCGCCGATGGCGTTGACCATTTTTGTGTGGATTCTGTTGATGAACACAATGGATTTGGTGCCAGTCGACTGGCTGCCACATCTGGCGGCGGTTATTAGCGGCGATCCCCATTTCTTCTTTAAAGTGGTCCCGACGACCGACCCGAATGTCACGTTGGGTATGGCCTTTACCGTGTTTGGTTTGATGATTTATTTCACCATCGCGAAAAAAGGCTTTATGGGCTTCGTCAAAGAACTGACGCTGCACCCTTTTCATGCTGAAAAGTGGTACATCAACGTCTTTCTGATCCCGATCAACTTTGCGCTGGAGTCTATTTCCTGGATATCCAAGCCAATCTCTCTCGGTTTACGTCTGTTCGGAAACCTGTATGCCGGTGAGATGATCTTTATCCTGATTGCAACCATGTTCAGCGCCGGTCTGGTACTGGGTCTGTTCGCGGGTGTTCTGCAGTGGGCGTGGGCCGTGTTCCACATTCTGGTTATTGTGTTGCAGGCTTTCGTCTTTATGGTGCTGACCATCGTCTACATGGCAATGGCGCATCAGGTAGAAGATGAAGACCAGTTTCATTAATTCACTTTTCGTTTAACTTTTGCTTTAAAACTTTTACAACTTAGGAGAAATACCATGGGCTTGGCTTTGATTGCTGTTTCTTTGATGATCGGTTTTGGTGCTCTGGGTACCGCCATCGGTTTCGCTCTGCTGGGCGGTAAACTGCTGGAAGGTTCTGCGCGTCAGCCTGAACTGGCTCCCAT
>NZ_JBVBUV010000076.1:0-18099 GCF_057445395.1 Litorivivens sp. | reverse complement strand
TTTGATTGGCCTGTTACCAAACACCAAGCTGAGCAGGCACTCACTGATTTTATTGAACACCGCCTTATTGGATTCGGGGATTACCAGGATGCTATGTGGATCGCTGAGCCCTGGCTCTATCATTCCAGGTTAGCCGCTGCGCTGAACCTAAAACTGTTGGATCCGCGCTCAGTAGTGGCTGCCGCCGAAGCTGCATGGAGAAACGGACAGGTCAGTATCAATGCAGCTGAAGGTTTTATTCGACAGATCCTTGGCTGGCGTGAGTACATTCGCGGTTTGTACTTTCATAGGTATGAAGCGTTCTCACAAGGCAACGCCTTACAGGCAGCGCAGCCGCTACCGGAATTTTTCTGGACAGGCGACACGTCAATGGTCTGCCTTGCTGACACCGTCAAACAGACGCTCAACTACGGCTACGCCCATCATATTCAACGATTAATGGTTACCGGATTGTTCACGCTTTTGCTTGGCGTTAAGCCAAGCGAGGTGCACGCATGGTACCTTGCCGTCTATGTAGATGCCGTCGAATGGGTGGAAATGCCAAATACCATTGGCATGTCGCAATACGCCGATGGTGGAGTTACCGCGTCAAAGCCCTATATAGCCAGCGGCAAATATATACAGCGGATGAGCAACTACTGCGACTCATGCCGCTACCGACCGGACAAACGTATTGGAGCTGAGGCCTGTCCATTTACTGTTCTCTATTGGGATTTTCTACATAAACACCGAAAGCGTTTTAACAAACACCCTCGAATGGCGCTACAAACACGCAATTTAGATCGTATTCCCGAAACGGAACTCACCGAGATTCGCAATCTGGCTGAAAATATTCGACAAAAGGTTTCTTCACTATGAGCGAACATATACTGCTTACCGGCGGCACCGGCTTTGTAGGACGGTCACTTATTCCTAAACTGCTCTTGGGCGGGCATACCGTTACCGTGTTAACACGTCAGCATAAGACCGACCTTAAGGAGGTCAAAGTCATTCATCGACTACCACAAGGAACGAAAGCAGACTATTGGCCGTATACCGTAGTTGTCAATCTCGCCGGCGAAAACCTCTTCACCAAGCGGTGGTCCACCAAACAGAAACAAACCATCCGTGACAGTCGCATCGCCCTGACCGAAAATCTTGTCGACAACATCCACAAGTCACAGTGCGTAAAGCGTTTTATCTCGGCGTCGGCTATTGGCTACTATGGTGCCAGAGATAACGAAACACTGAACGAGCAAGGCCAGGCCGGCAGCGACTTCGCAGCCACGCTGTGTAAAGATTGGGAGGCCGCCGCACAGAAAGCATCCGTTTCAACCGACGTGATCTGCTTGCGACTTGGCGTCGTCCTCGGTTCTGGCGGCGCATTGGAAAGTCTTCTACCCCCTTTCCGGCTAGGACTAGGTGGCCCAATCGGGCATGGCAAGCAATGGTTTAGTTGGATTCATATCGACGATCTGACCAACCTGATTATGGCCTGTGTGGAAGGCCAAATAAGCGCACCCGTCGTCAATGCAACGGCACCGCAACCGGTACAAAATCGTGACTTTGCCAAAGCACTAGGTCACTGCCTGAAGCGACCCGCCATTCTACCCATGCCAGCCTTGGCAATGAAATTACTCTTGGGCGAAGTCTCAAGTCTATTAACGACCGGTCAACGTGTCATACCTGAGGTAGCACAAGCCCAAGGCTTTTCCTTCAGGTACCCAGATATCGATAGCGCTCTTACCGATCTTCTTGAGAAACGCAAATGACACTGCGAGAGGCGATAGCCAATACCGAAAAACCAATCGCTCTAGTTAACGGCGCAACTGGTGGCATCGGACTCGCTATTGTCAAAGCGCTATTAAGGCAACCTCATTGGGCAGCCATTTTTGCATTGTCGCGTTCAGCCCAATCAAACAACGCATTGTTGGCATTGGCAGATTTGGACAAGCGCCTATGCGTACTATCGACAGATCTAAGCAATAGCCAAGATCAAGAGAACCTAGGACGTAACATAGAGGCTGTTGACGGACAGCTAATATACATCTGTAATTGTGTTGGTATATTGCATGAAAAGAACATCCGTCCAGAAAAACGCCTAGAAGATTGCACTCAGCAGGCAATGCATTCTGCGTTTAACACCAATGCGCTCATACCACTTTTTTTAATTCAGGCGCTGGTGAACTATATACCCAGAAACATTCCCTCTCTCTTTGTGAGCTTTTCAGCACGGGTCGGAAGCATTAGCGACAACCGGCTGGGGGGCTGGTATGCCTACCGAACATCCAAAGCCGCCCACAATATGTTGATAAGAACGCTTGCGGTCGAATTAAGCCGCAGACGACCACATTTAACGATCATTGCCTATCACCCGGGAACCGCAGACAGCGCACTATCTCGTCCCTTCCAAAAAAATGTTCCATCCGAGAAGCTCTTCAGTTGTGACCAAGCTGCCAGCTATTTCTTATCAGTGACAGATAAACTGACCGAGCAAGACACCGGAAGCTTTTTCGCCTGGGACGGGTCGACGATTCCATGGTGAATCGTGGCCACCACCACGAACGTGCTTTTGCACACACTAGAGTTCGCGTTCTCACGCACTAACGAAATGGCTCTTCGCTCTGCACTAATCATTATGCCTGATCGGTAAAACAAACACGCTTCTTCAGCCCCTTCAAATCACTCTGAGTACTGCTATACTCGCGCACTCATTTAATTTTATTAACAATGATGACAAGGACCTGTTATGAAACTCGAAACGCTTGCAGTGCGCGCCGGATTCAATGTAGACCCGACTACCAATGCTGTTGTAACGCCTATTTATCAAACGACCTCATACGCTTTTGACGATACTCAGCATGGCGCAGATCTGTTCGATCTGAAAGTCCCGGGCAATATTTACACCCGTATAATGAACCCCACTAACGCCGTGTTAGAGGAGCGAGTTGCCGCACTCGAGGGCGGCGTCGGTGCATTGGCAGTCTCATCAGGTATGGCCGCAATTGAATACGCCCTGGAGACAATATCTGAAGTAGGCGATAACATCGTAGCCACTAGTAAACTTTACGGCGGAACTTACAATTTCTTCGCCCACTCACTACCTCGCCGCGGCATAGAAACGCGATTTGTGAGCCACGACGACTATGAGGCGATGGCAAATGCGATCGATAGCAAGACCAAAGCAGTTTTCTGTGAATCAATCGGTAACCCCGCGGGCAATATTGTCGATATCGAGAAGCTGGCCGAGATCGCACATCAACATGGCGTTCCGCTAATCGTAGACAATACTGTAGCCACGCCCTATCTATGGCGCCCCTTTGAGCACGGCGCTGATATCGTTATTCACTCGTTGACCAAATACATGGGCGGCCACGGTAACTCCGTTGCTGGCATCATTGTCGATTCCGGCAAATTTCCTTGGGCTGAGCACAAGGAGCGTTTCCCTATGCTCAACGAGCCAGACCCGGCTTATCACGGTGTGGTTTACACTGAGGCGATGGGCGAAGCCGCGTTTATTGGTCGCGCACGCGTGGTGCCATTACGTAATACCGGTGCGGCACTGAGCCCAATGAACACCTTTTTGATACTGCAAGGTATAGAAACACTGCCACTGCGTATGGATCGCCACTGCGAAAACGCGCAGAAAGTAGCCGAATTTCTGCGCGACCACCCCAAAGTTGAATGGGTAAACTATGCCGGTTTGCCTGAAAGCCCAGACCATTCGCTTGCCAAGAAATACTTGCAGGGCCGAGCGTCGGGCATTCTAAGTTTTGGTATTAAAGGAGGTCAGGAAGCCGGAGCACGCTTTATCGACGCGCTGCAACTGGTGCTTCGCCTTGTAAACATCGGCGACGCACGCAGTCTTGCCTGCCATCCAGCCTCCACCACCCACCGCCAATTGGACGACAAAGAACTTGCCAGTGCGGGTGTAAGCCGGGAAATGGTTCGTCTATCCATTGGCATCGAGCATGTAGACGACATTCTTGCCGACCTCAGCCAAGCCTTAGACGCGGCCGCATAAAAGCGCTCAATGAAAGGGAGAGCCTCTTGCTCTCCCTGCTCCGCCGCTGCTTTGCAGCACTCCCAAATTTCTTAAAGATTATTTTCCGCTTCGGAAATAACCGTATCGAACCTTTTACTAAGCGCCTTTTGTCGCTGTACGCAGAGATAAAGCGTTTCATTCACCGGCTTTTTCAGTCGATGTACTTTAATACGCCTGGGTTTAGAAAATGCATTAACCGCATGGGCCGGTAGCACCGTAAAGCCCAAGCCCATACTGACCGGTTCCAAAATCAGGCTGATTTGGTTTGAGAAGCCTCGTTTTTCGAGCAGATTGCTGTGCTGAAATTCAGGGTAATTGGCGCTTAACAGCAGGTCCGCGTGATGACTTCCATCTGGGTGGTCAATAAACCCAAGCGAAACCAACGTGTTCCAACTCGGGTTCTCTATGCCAGCTGGGGTTACCAATAACAGTGGCTCCTGCGCAATAGGACGGCTATGTACTTCCACGCGTCTGGATTTTGATGTGATAAAGCCAATATCAGCCCTGGCGTCAGCAATAGCAGACTCTACATCCCTATTAGGTGCAAAGCGGTAGTCAATGACGAGCTTCGGATGCTTCCGCTGTAACGCGAGGAGCTGGGGATACAACTTAAGCCCCACGCTTCCCGGAGACATCACGCGCACCTCACCCTCATACGGTGGATCTTCACCTACACACTGCTCTAGATCCGACAAAGCAGCGATGATTTCGCGTGCCTCGCTGTAAAGCCGTTCCCCAGCATCGGAAAGCGAAAATTGCTTGCCCTTTCTAACGAGCAACTCGACATCGAGCTGCTGTTCCAGCTTACGCACATGCTGACTGACACCGGACTGCGTCATATGCAGCCGCTCCGCGGTTTTGGTGAAATGACCGACTTCCACCAGCGTGCAAAAGCTGTGTAACCACACCGTATTTATCATTACAAAATATACTCATAGAAATGACAAATGATAATTTTATGTAATTTAACAGACCTTATAGACTCCACACCAGCATTAAGACAAGGAGAACAGATTATGAGTAATGTCTACCCAAGAAATTTTTCGCACATTGGCATTTCAGTACCAGACTTGGAAAAAGCTGTTGAATTCTATACCAGCGTCATGGGTTGGTATTTGATCATGGAGCCAACAGAAATAGAGGAGGACTCTAGCGCTATCGGCGAAATGTGCACGGACGTGTTTGGCCCAGGCTGGGGCAGTTTTCGCATTGCACACCTGTCAACAGGTGACAGAATTGGAGTGGAAATATTCCAGTTCAGGAATCAGGCCAACCCGGAAAACAACTTCGAATACTGGAAGACTGGTGTTTTTCATTTCTGCGTGCAAGACCCAAACGTTGAAGAGCTGGCTGAACGCATCGTAGCCGCCGGTGGCAAAAAACGTATGGAGAAACCTCGCTATTACTACCCTGGCGAGAAACCTTATCGCATGATTTACATGGAAGACCCGTTTGGGAATATCGTGGAAATCTATAGCCACAGCTATGAACTGGTCTACAGCGAAGGTGCCTACTAAGAACTCGGGATCACGACCCTGCCAAGGGCAATGGAATTTACGACGTCGTTGCTACTCCCCCAAGCCAGCCTTAGGTCCTGAACCCTAGGCTGGGAGCAGGTCACAAGCACCCAGCCGTACGGGTGCTTGCTACCCAGCTTACCCATCCACTTCCCCTCAACCACCGATTCGTGTTTGCCAGCAAGGCGCTTTCACTTCGCCGCCGAGCTAACGATTTTGCAATGATTATGGCATCACTGGCAGGCTAGTATATTTCATTAATCCTTAGTCACGCCGCGTGACCCTGCACCGGCTCTACATACACAATCCACGACGAGTACACCGCTATGTCAAATAACGTAGAAAACGCCACCCTGTACGATGGTGTCTGTATGCCCCATCTTTTGATTGAAGGTCTGAATCGCTACGATGACCGTCCGTGCCTGTTTATGGGTGATGACCATATCCTCAGTTATCGAGATATGCGAGAAACCACCAGTAGACTGATGCAGGCACTGGCGTCACTAGGGCTGGGCAAAGGCACACGCGCAGCCATCATATCCGGTAACCGCCCGGAGGTTCTTTCAAATACAGCCGCGATGTCTATTTCCGGGTTTATCGGTACGCCGCTACATCCAATGGGCTCTCTCGATGACCACATTTATGTTTTGCAGGATGCAGAAATTGAGGTGCTGATTTTCGATCCTCAATTGTTTGGCGAGCACGTCGCCAAACTCAAAGAACGCGTACCAACCATCAAACACTTCCTCGCCTTCGGACCCACTGACGTTGGTACCGACTATCTGGCGCTAGCGGAAACCTTTGATCCCAAGCCGCTTGTTGCGGCCGATATTACCCCGGACGACCTCGGCTCCATCAACTACACCGGCGGTACTACCGGCAAGCCCAAAGGTGTGATGTCCACCCATCGCGGCACAGCTTACATGGCCATGATTCAGGCTGCCGAATGGGAATTCCCGGAAGATCTGCGCATGTTGATGGCCACACCGCTGTCACACGCTGCGGCAGCGTTTTTCGTGCCCGTGCTGCAAAAAGGCGGGGCATTTTATGTATTACCCGGTTTTACTCCCGATCTGTTTTTCGACTGGGTAGAGAAATACCGTATCACCGCTACCATGCTCGTACCGGTAATGCTCTATGTGCTGCTGGACTCACCACGAGCCGATACCGCAGACATGTCGAGCATGGAAAGCATCTTCTACGGCGCTTCCCCCATGAGCCCAGCCCGGCTTCAACAGGGGCTGGAAAAGTGGGGGCAGATTTTTTATCAGTTTTTCGGTCAGTCGGAAGCACCGATGGTGCTGACCAATTTGTCGCGCAAGGATCACGACCTCAGCAAACCCGAGCGACTGGCCTCTTGTGGCCGCCCTGCTCCCTGGGTTCATCTGGCGCTTCTGGATGACAATAACGAACCGGTTGCCGAAGGCGAACCCGGAGAAATCTGCGTACGCAGCCCGCTGGTAATGAAAGGCTACAAAGGCCTGCCCGAACAAACCGCCGAAGCTTTTGCCGGTGGCTGGCTGCATACCGGCGATATCGGACGGTTTGATGAAGAGGGCTTTCTGTATATTGTCGACCGCAAAAAAGACATGATCGTCACCGGCGGCTTTAACGTGTTCCCCCGTGAAGTGGAAGATGTGCTTTCGGGGCACGAAGCGGTTGCCCAAGTCGCTGTGGTTGGCGTGCCAGACGAGCGCTGGGGTGAATCGGTCAAGGCTGTCGTGGTTCTCAAACCTGGCATCGACGGCACCGATGACGTGCGTCAGTCTCTCATCGACACGGTCAAACAAGCCAAAGGATCGGTACAGGCACCCAAATCGGTCGACTTTGTCACCTCCATTCCACTCACGCCAGTAGGCAAACCGGACAAAAAAGCTCTGAAAGCCCAGTACTGGGGTAACGCCAGCCGCGGCGTGCAGTAACAACCTTTTCAGCCGGGCAGCCTGACGGCTGCCCTTCCCCTGCATTATCGCCCTCGCTTGTCAAAGCGCGGATTCCTTTCCTTACGGCCTTTTAACGCACAACCGTGTTGATTTATTCCTTCAACTCAGTTGAAATAATGAAACGTTGAGTTTCATAAAATTATCCGCGTTCAGTAGATCACCCGACGCCAAATCAAAACAATAAGTAGGAATACACGATGACAACCGCTGTAGATACCCGAGATTATTTTACCGACCTGTCACTGCTCAAAGACCCCTACAGCTATCTCGCGACCATACGAGCACAAGGCCCTGTCTATCACTATCCAAAGCGAGATCTCTACTATGTAACCGGCTTTGAAGAAGCCATTGAGGTGTTGCGCAACTCAGAGGATTTCGCCTCTGTTGCTACCGCCGCCGGCATCGCTCCCCTGCCCTTCGAGCCCGAAGGCGACGATATCTCCGAGCAGATTGAAAAGTACCGACCGGAAATCCTGGGCAGCGATATGGTTGCTGCCTACGACGGCCCTCGCCACGCGGCGTTGCGTAGCTTGATTTCACGCATTTTCACGCCCTCGCGGCTGAAGGAAAACGAAGAATATATAGATCGACTGGCGGATGAGATCGCCGCCGAGATGGTGGCCAAGGGTTCCTGCGAAGTCATTAACGAAGTAGCAACGCCTTATGTAACGCTGGTTATCGCCGACTTACTGGGTGTACCCGACGAAGACATGAATGCCTTCCGCGATGCCATCGACGCCGGCCCACCTCCCTTTGACATGACCGCCGTAGACAGCGACGCCCAGGCAGAGCCCAGCAGTTTCTTTATTACCTGCGGTACATTCTTCTACAACTACGTGACCGATCGTCGCACTAACCCGCGTGACGACATCATGACCGAACTGGCGAATGCCAGCTTTCCCGACGGGTCTGTGCCAGATGATATTGAACTGGTCAAAACCATGATGTTCCTGTTCGGTGCAGGCCAGGACACCACCGCAAAGCTGCTCGGCAATGCCATTCGTTATCTGGCCGAAGACACGGAATTGCAGCAGCTGCTGCGCGAAGATCGCACGAAAGTAAACGGCTTTATTGAAGAAATGCTACGGATGGAAGGATCAGTGAAGGCAACTTTCCGACTCGCCAAACGCAACGCCAGTATTGGTGGTGTCGAAATACCCGCAGGCAAGCGCGTTATTATTTTCCTCTCCGGTGCCAACCGCGACCCGGTGCGATGGGAATCACCGGACGAGTTCCAATTGCAGCGCGAGCGCCACACCCGCCATGTTGCCTTTGGTCAGGGCTTGCATACCTGTATAGGTGCACCGCTGGCGCGCACTGAAGTCCGGGTAATACTCAATAAGATTCTGGACAAGACCGCCAACTTTACCCTGTCTGAAACCCACCATGGCGGCGGCGACGATCGCCGTATAGATTATGAAACCAGCTACGTCATTCGCGGCCTGAGCAACCTGCATATCAATATCACGCCCGCCTAACCCATACCGCTGCTGCCCGGCGGGAATCCTCCTGCGGGCAGTGGCTTTTGTGCGCTAAAATTGCAAAGGGAGTTGAGTTGTGACCACATCGCTACAAACGCTGGTCGATAAACAAGACATCACCGAATTGATCTATCGCTACTGCCGCAGTGTAGACCGACTCGACGAGGCACTTGGCTATTCCATCTGGCACGATGACGGAATCGCCGACTACGGGGATTTCTATCGCGGACCCGGACGCGGGGTGATTGATCTTATCTGTGACAATCATCGGCACACCTTGCACCACAGCCATCAACTCGCAAACATCCTGATTAACGTCGACGGCGAACAAGCCGGCAGCGAAGCCTATGTCACCGCAAACCTTCGCGTGAAACAGGGCGAAACCACACAGCAGATAACCGTGTGGACACGCTATATCGATCGCTGGGAAAAGCGTGATGGCCGCTGGGGCCTAGTTAAACGCAAAGCTCTGCGAGATTTCGATGAAGTCCGAGAAGTAACTCCCATGAGCCAGCCGCAAAGTGAAGGCAGCCGTGACCGACTTGATCCGTCCTATAACGCCTTGAACCTATTCGAATCTTAATGGCCTAGAGGAATCGCGAGTGAAAGCAGCTTACTTCATCGACGGCCGGGTTGAAGTGGGCTCTATGCCCGATCCCACCCCGGGAAAAGGCCAGGTTCTCGTTCGCACACACAGCTGTGGCATGTGTGCATCAGATTCCCATTTTCTAACATCCGGTAAGCACGTCATTGAGCTATGCAAAAAGCACGGCGGGCCCTATGCCGCGCTCGATTTCAGTAAGGCCTTTGTTCCTGGACATGAATTTGTCGGCGAAATTCTGGATTATGGTCCCGGCAGCCGCAAGCCGCTGCGAGTGGGCAGCAAGGTCACCTCCATGCCGTTAATGCTGAAAGACGGTGGGCACGCCGTTATTGGCTACGACAATCACTGCCCCGGAGGTTTTGGCGAATACATGCTACTCGATGAGAACTTGATGATCGAAGTACCTGCGGAACTGGACGATGACATCGCTGCCATGACTGAACCACTGGCAGTCGGGCTTGAGCATGCGCGCCGCGGCGCACCAACGAAAGACGATGTGGCGCTGGTACTCGGGTGTGGTGCGATCGGACTAGGTGTTATCGCGGGTCTCAAATTGATGGGCATCGGCCCGATAGTTGCGGCAGACTTCCACGAATCACGACGTCTGCTCGCGCTTGATGCAGGTGCAGATATCGTCATCGACCCAAAAGCACAATCAGCGTACGAGCCCCTGCCCGATCTCGGTCAGCGCCAGGTCAATCTGGTTTATGAATGCGTGGGGCTGCCAGGCCTGCTTCAAAATATCATCCAATCTGTCGCTTTCGGCGCTCGCATCGTGATGGGCGGCTATTGCATGGAACCGGACCAGTTCCTGATATTTGCTGCCCAGAACAAACGCCTAACAGTACATTTTGCTGGAGGCGAGGAACCCCAGGATATGGCGTTGGCACTACAGTCGATCTGCGATGGTCGTGTGGATGTCAGTAAATGGGTGGGTGCGCGCATAGGGCTCAATGGAGTTGGCAAGGCCCTGAGCGAGTTGTCTGGACCTGCGGCACCTGTACGCACGGTGGTTGACCCGAGATCCCAGTAACATCAGTTGCCGCTGTTTCGCGCCCGCCGTTGCAAATGACTCAAGAACAACTGGTGCGCGAACACAGGTCTACCCTCTTCTCGGTCCCGCCAGTATAAGTTGAACTCCGCCAATGCCATTTCCAGTTCAGTCACTGAGGTGCCATCAAGTATTGCGTGCGCAAGTACCTGAGGTGGAGGAAGGTAGTTATCGGCGTCATCGAAATGCTCTGTGCCCACCCTAGCCCTCAGGTCAATTTCCGTTGTTTCGTTGAGGATTTCTTCAGCAATTTCCCTGTCGGTATAGCCCTGCTGAGTGAGTTTGCTGATGAGCTGTATGGCTTTCATTCAAATTCCCGCCGTGTACGTGGCGTTTTTGCTGGCAGTAAGTAAGTTACTTTATAGCTTATTACTGACAGGAGCTTAAAGGAGGATACAGGATATAGAGGGTAGTATATGGGCGACCGTAACACATTGAAATAAAAAGATTAAATCTGTTATGTCGGGTGCTTGCTGTATTCTGCCCTGTCATCAATTGTGTCTCCCCTTCTGTGGTTTGTGTCTTCCTTTATTGGGACTCTGTCATCCTTTCCCTGTGGATAACCCGCTTTTTTATCTCTTGTTGGATAAATAAATTTCGCCTTGAAAAAAATGTGTCCAATATAAATTCGAACGGTAGCGCATTTGAATTGTAAATCTGGGAGGTAGCTCAGAAAGGGTGACAGAATCCAGAAATTTTCAGGGTGGGAAATTTTTTTGGAAGCCACAGATGTTTGCATCCCCTGGTCTATTTTCTGAATTTCAGGTGCGCAGACCGGCATTCGTGTTAGCGAATTTATTGAAAGGGGAAAAAAAATTTCAGGCCAGTCGGGGAACAGAGCCTTTGATGGGTTCGGGGGTGCGGTGCAGGATCAGCCCTTTGCGACGATCAGCCTGCAGGGGCAGTGTGATACCGGCTCGGGATTTCAGTTGCTCAATTGCATCCATCACTTCACGTATAGCATCGGCCGTGGTGGAGCATTGGCTCAATAGCTGATGGTGAATCTGTTCCCAAGTAATGCGGGCCAGCGGTTTGTCGGCACGCTCAAGCGCATCCAGCCGCCAAACGCACCAGTAGTACAAGTCGTAGGCATGCGGGCTGTCCAGGTCTGCCACCTGATTCAGTACTTCGTAATCGATGGGTACAGCATGCTCGGCGGCAAAGGTTTGAAACTCAGGTGAGAATTGCAGCCAGCCACCAGACTTGCGGTTAAAACCTTTTGAGCTCCAGAGGAAGGCATCGGACGCAATCGGGATCTGCTTGTAACGCACCACATCGATGTCTTCGCTGTCGCCCTCGCCGTTAACGGTGAGAGACGCGCTTCGGGAAATCTGAATGGTGGTTTTGGCCCAGCTTTCGATGGAATCCGGGTAACGGCGCAAGGCCCCCCGCTCGCCTTTGGTAGCTACTCGGCCGAACACTTTTTCGACCAGCGTCTTCTTAATGCCGGTTAACTCCAGTCGGCCTTCCGGTAAACGGATGCACTCAGTAGTGAGGTAAGCCAGAGCGAGTCTGCCGGGGATTCCGTAGGGCAGGCCTGGGCGTTTATCGCCCTGCCCTTTCTCGATGGGAATCGACAGTGTGAGTTCGGTATCACCGTTCACAGAATGGTATTGAGTGACCCCACCATCTGGCGCCGTTACCGGAATAGCCGACTGCACCAGTGGTGAAGGACAAAACCACAGGTTGCGGTCTGCCCCGGTGTCGCTATGCAATGCACGGCAATGATCGTATAGGTCAAACAGGGTGTCGCCCAACAGCGGAATCTCTGCCAGTGGAATCCGGTTAATCGCATCGCGCGGAACAGCAGCGAGCCCGTGTTGGGCAATAGTAGAAAGGATTTCGTTAGCGCTCAGCAAAGATGCGAGTTGCGATGGGCTGGTTGGCGCGGTCGATCTGGCAGGCACACTTTCCGCTAGAGCAATCAGCTCCCGGAATTCCGGAGTGTTTTTGACGGCCAGATTGGACATTTTTTTATGTGGACCGCTCCAAAAGTATGCAAAATGCTTTACGATACCGGAACAGTATACAACACCGCTAAAAACGTCAATAGGGCGATCAGAGATGACGACTCCAAACTATATAGAAGACTTGAAGTCCCAGGTTCAGGGTTACAAACAGCGCGGCCGCGCTATTCTGGAGAACCTTGAGGATTATATCTCCAGTTCAGGCATAGAGCTAACCGAAGGCGAGCGCGAACAGCTCGGCCTCATCAACAAGCGCACCTGCAAGCGCCGCTTCAGTGTACAGGATGTAGCCGACTTGGTGGGCATGTCCCGTTCCTCCATACACCGCTATATTGATCTGGGTGAAATTCCCGACAGGCCAACCCGCGAAACTAATGGTCGGACAGTAAAGTTAGGCTATACGCTGGAGCAGGTTTGGGAAATAAGACAAAAGCTGGGGCGGCTGCCAAAACGAGACCGGATGGCGATTGTCGGTTTCCTGAACCAGAAGGGCGGGGTAGGCAAGAGCACCAAAAGCTGGATGTTCGGTCAATATATGGCGCTGCGGGGTTTCCGCGTGCTGTATGTGGACACAGATCCCCAAGCGAGCTTGTCCTTCCTGCTGGGTTATCGGCCGCGCACTGATGTTGGCTACTGGGATACTTTTGCGCCGTTTCTGTTGCAGGATATCGAAGGTGCAGAGGAGGAGTTTGGCGACGGCGGCAAGGTGTCGGATCTTCGCTATTGTATCCGGCCTACCCACTGGCCAAACATCGATATCATTCCGGCCTGTAACGACCTGCTGGAGCTGGAAGTGCAATCAGACCACATCATGCACGGCAGCCCGAACACCTATGAGTCCCTCACGGGTATTCAGCTTAACAGCCCGATGGATTTGCTGCGTAATGGGGTAGAGCGCCTGGGCGATGACTACGATGTGGTGATCTTCGACGGCACGCCCTCGGTCAACACCTCGACGATGAACATTTTTTCTACCTGCGATGCGGTTGTCGCGCCGGTGCCCTGTGGGATGCTGGACTTTAACAGCAGCGTTGAATTTTGCGCGATGATCGAGGAGATTCTCGATTCCTATATAGAGCACGGCATCAACCCGCCACTGCCGCAGTTGCACTTTCTGCTCGCCAAGTTTCACAACAACGCACCGTCGCGGTTTATGGAAGTACTGATACGCAAGACCTTCACCAACGCGCTGCTTACTCATTACGCCACCGCGTCGGATGAAATTCAGAAGCACTCGACCAGTTTCCGCTCGGTGTATGAAATCAACACCGCCGACACCAACAACAGCAAGGCGCTGAAACGCACCCGCGAAGAATACGATGCGCTGTTTGAGGAAATTCGCACCACGGTGCTGGCACCCATCATGAATGATCGCTACGCCGCCAGAATTTAAGGGAGGATACGTTATGACTACGAAGAAGCCCGGCCCCTACGCAGACCTCGACGCCATCACTGGCGATATAGGTGATAGTGCCAGCGAGAAAAAGCCCGACAAACCAACCCGCACCAGCGTGCGGCAGAACAAAGTATCTCCGCCTGTGGCGGCGCGCGTTATTACGAAAGGGGAGGCGCCTGGCAGTAAGTCGTCCAACCTGATCGAGCGCTTGAAAGCTTCCGCTGATTCAATCGAAAAAACCATGCCGGTGACTGGCGTTAAAGTGCGCTTGCGGTTACAGGAAATCGACACCGAGTTGGTAGATGTATCCCCAGAAAATGAGCGCGATCAGGATTTGCTCGATGAATCTTCGGTGTCGGATATTCTGCCCTCGTTCATCAAAAACGGGCAGCAGCAACCTGGCACGCTGCGGCCAAAAGGGGAGGGGCGCTTCGAGTTGATCGAGGGTTCCCGCCGTCTGTTTTGTGCCAAGCTGACTCGCCGCAAATATCTGGCGTTGGTGGGTGATATTCCAGATGCCGATGTCCGCGTACTGTCGCGTACCGAAAACGTTCATAAGCCACCGTCCGCCTTTGAACGCGCGCGCGCCTACCAGCGCGACATTGAGTCGGGCCTGTTTAAAACCTGGGAGCAGTTGGCTGCCGCAGAAGGTATTACCAAAAGCACCCTGTCGCGGTACAAGGCTCTGATAGAAGTGGACCGCGCCTTTGTTAAAGCCTTTCCTGATCCGAACAGCTTCTCCAGTAAAAACGCGGAGTGGATTCGCAAAACCCAGAACACCGACGAGCGGGTGGCAAAGGCACTGCTCGATGCGGCACGTGAGCTGGCCAAGCTCAAAGCCGCTGCAAGCGAAAAGGGCATTGATCCACCCACTGCAGAAGAGGTGATGACGCGACTGAGAAAAGTAGCTCGCGAGAGCCAGAACCAGGGCGGGCCTACCCCGAAGAAGCCGGTGGTCTATAAGACGCCTGATGGGCGCCGTCAGGTCAAACACAGCATCGCCCGTGATGGAAAGTCGGTGAAGCTGGAGCTAAAAGGCTTGAGCGAGGCCGCATTGAAAGAGGTGGTGGAGCAGGTGAAGCGCATTGCTGGCGTTAACTAGGTTCGCCCGGCGAACCTAGCCCTCAATATGGCCGTAACTCAATGAATATAAAGGAAAATAACTGAATTTTTAAGCGGGACAAAATGTCCCGCTTTTTGTTTCTGTGCGGTGTGAAACGTGTTGCAGGTTCTACGTGAAACCCCAGTGGTGGCAGCTACTTATCCCGCAATCTGTTTAAAACCCCTTCGAAGTCGTTGCTCCCAAAAAAGCGAATCTTAAGCTCTCCAGCACCAGTCTTATCGTTGTAGTTTATGCGGCAGGGTTGGCCAACGGTTTCCGACAATTCCTCCTCCAGCATCGCGATATCCCGATCCTTGTGATAGGGCGGGGGAGTGGGGTCCGGGGTGCGCAGCTTCTTCGCTTCTTCTTCAATCCGGCGCACAGACCACTCGTGCGAAACCGCCTTGCGGGCCAGTTCGCGTTGCTGCGGTTTGGGCAGCCCAGAGATAGCTTTGGCGTGACCGTCAGACAGTTTGCCCGAGCGCAGGTAATCTTTTACGGCAATATCCAAGTGCAGCAGGATGAGCTTATTACTCACGTACATGCGTGAGCGGCCAATGAGTTCACCCACCTGGCGGTGGGTTAAACCGAGTTCCTCCACCATCTGCACCAAGCCCTCAGCTTCCTCTATCGGGTTCAGGTTTTCTCGTTGCAGGTTTTCAGTAACCGTGATGATGGCGGCTTGTTCATCATTAAATTGCCCCACCATAATCAGCACATCCAGATGCGCCATCATGGCTGCGCGCACTCGCCGCTCGCCCGCCAGAATCTCGTAGCCGCCGGTCAGCTTCGGTCGCACGATCACCGGGTTGTAATTGCCGCCGGTACTTTTCAGGGCTTCCGCAAGATTGGCCAGTTCGCTTTCGTCAAAATGGCTGCGCGACTGAAAATGACCCCGCGAGCACAGCGACGGATCAACTCGCCGGAACTCGATATCGACACCTTCAAACAGGCTGTGCTTGAGAAAATCTTTGTCTGGGATACTGCTGGGTTTCAAAGTGACTCCTGACATCGTCATCGTGTGATGGTTAGCAGGGCATCATAAAGGATTCGGCAGGGCAGCCTAAAGAGATCGTGAGAAATGGGGCAAAGATTTGTCGGGTAGAAGCTTTTCGAGAGGTTGTGAAGCGCTGCCTCACAACCCCGCAAGCCGTTACTGAAGCAGCGCTTTCAGTTGGCCGAGCAGTGCCTTTTCCTGGGCGCTCAGGGTAGGCATCTCCGCGCACCGAGGGTCGGTTTTCTGAATTACGCTCAGCATGGGCTTGGTGAGCGGGATGGGGTCACAGCCGTGACCCGTCTCGCAGATCATGTCCCACTGGGGTTCGGCCTTGGCGTGGCAACCAAGGCAGTTGCCGCCAAAACGGTTGTTTACATCCACAAAGCCGCGCTTGGCAATCTCGGTGCCATTGGGCGAAACCTTCAGCTCAAAAAACTCCCAATCGTTGGTGGCCGGGCTCACCCCCTTGGGGTGTTTAACCATCACCTCGCTGGGTACCAGCTGCACCACAGAGCCGGGCGGGTAGGTGCCGCCATCAGGTGAGTTGGCGACAGCCAGTGTCGCGTCGATATCACCGCCCAGGTTATCAACAAAGAATCCGCGAACCGGTGTCATATCCCGCAGGCAGGTAAAGTCACTTTCGGTAATTTCCAGCGCTTTGCCTTGGTCGCCTAGTACGGTCGACGCAGTTAGCAAGGTGAGTATCGCGGCGCCAAGCAGCCGGCAAAGGTTGAGTTTGCAAAGTGTTTTCATTGGGCCTCCAAGCATTTAGTTTGCGCGCAAAGCAATTTGGCTGACTATATTTTGTTCTCCTTCACTTGTCAATTACTTTGCGCGCAAAGTAAAATGAGTGGCGGTTACCGGGAGTCTCCATGTCATACCTCAATCTGGATGTTCAAATCTGTCATTCACTCTACTCAGCAACCAATGCACTGATTCGGGCCTACCGTCCTCTGCTTGAACCGTTGGGCCTTACCTACCCGCAATACATTGTGATGTTGAGCTTGTGGGAGAAAGATGGCGTCAGCGTAAAAACCCTGAGTGAACACACCCGGCTGGATGCGGGAACCCTAACCCCAATTCTCAAGCGCCTGGAAGACAAAGGTCTATTACGACGCACCGTCTTTGCAGGTGATGAGCGGCAGAAACGGCTCGAAGTAACGGAGGCGGGCCAGCAGCTGAAAACCCGCGCCGAAAAAATTCCCGAGGCAATGGCCTGCATGGCAATGACTGATCGCGAGCAGGCAGCGCAACTCAAGCAGTTGTGCGAACAGCTTTATCAAACGCTAAGTGGCTGACACATATCAGCTCGGCAAGACTCAAATCCGAGTGGACGAAAAGCGGCAAAAACGGTTAAATCGAACAGGTACCCGGCAGTGCCACTGGCGGGTGCTCGCAACATTACAAAAATAGAAATCCTGTAAAGAGTCTCGCAACATGGACGTTGTAAAAACTATCCGCCCCGGACAGCACGGTAGTCACAGATTCCTCGAAGAATGGGGCAACAAACTGGTTGCTGTTCGCTACCGGAAAGACCAGAACCGCATGTTTACCACAATAGAGCTTATTGTGGATGAACGCCCCGTCAGCTCAACTTCGTTAAAAATTCTGCAACTCACGGGAAGAAACCGAGCCGTAGCCCTGCGTATTAACTTCGACGAAGTTGAACTGCGCCACCGGGTAAAATCCGCCGGCGCTCGTTGGAGCCCGGAGTTGAAACTGTGGCTGCTGCCCTACAACGACGCCGTAAAGATGGGGTTGCGCGACCGGATTGTGAAGGGCGCAGCGGAGCGGTGTACAGATATAGCCATGGATAGTCAGAGGTAGGAAGGGATGACTGAATATAGTAAGCGTGGCTGTATTTACACAGCCCTTGTTCCAGACTGTTATACCTAAGGAAGGAGTTAAGCAATGTCGAAGTATGGAACAGTAACTTTCACTGGAGCGTCGGGGAAGGAGTATGAATTCACTGCATATTCCTGGGATACAAATTTCAAAAAGGACTACGGCGCAGTTT
>NZ_JBVBUV010000075.1:0-18457 GCF_057445395.1 Litorivivens sp. | reverse complement strand
TCGGAAAGCCGTTACTGGCTGACGGGGTCATTGTGAAAAAAGCCAGTATCGGAATATGCGTTCAGAGCAGCTCGCCAAATCACAGCCGCAGGCGCGGCAACAGGTCGCTGATATTGTCCCTATCAGCGAGGGGCTTCACAGCCATTCGTTGAAAATCTGCCTATTGGGCTACCGTAGCCATCCGTATGGCGGTGGGCAGGGGATTTATATCCGCTATCTCAGCAAGGCCCTGGTTGAGGCCGGTCATCAAGTTGATGTCATTTCAGGTCAGCCCTACCCGCATCTCGATGAGGGGGTACGCCTGATTAAAATGCCCGGGCTCAACCTCTTTGAGAACGGGCTAGGCTCGTTGCGACCGCATCATCTGCGGTCAATGACCAACATCATCGAGTGGACCAGCAAGCTCACCGGTGGTTTTGCCGAGCCGCACTGTTTTGGGCGGCGGGTGTTGAAATACCTGCGAAAGCATGGCCGCCACTACGATATAATTCATGATAATCAAAGCCTTAGCTGGTCCATGCTGAAGCTTCAGCGCGAAGGCTTCCCGCTGGTCACCACCATACATCACCCCATTACCAGCGACCTCGACATCGCGCTTGCCGCAGCGCGCAGCGCTTGGCAGCGGCTGTTGATTCGTCGCTGGCACTCGTTTATCACCATGCAGCGCAGCGTTGCGCCGAAATTGCAAAATGTGGTGACAGTGTCACAACGCTCGAAGGTGGATATCGCCGATGCTTTTGGGATGAGCCAGGAAAGCATCAACCTGGTGCATTGTGGGATTGATACCGACGTATTCCGTCCGATGCCCGAGGTGACCAAAAAGCCCTTCAGGTTGATGGCGACGGTTTCAGCAGATGCACCGCTCAAGGGTGCCCATTATCTTATTAGTGCGCTGGCCGATTTGGCACAACATTACCCGCAGGTCGAGTTGCTGTTGGTAGGCAAACCCAAGCCAGGTGGTTCTACCGAGCGGCTGATAGAGCGATTGGGAGTTCAGCAGCGCATTCGGTGTGTGACGGGGATTAGCACGGAAGATCTGGTGCGTTACTACAACGAGGCCGAAGTGGTTGTGGTGCCCTCGGTTTATGAAGGCTTCGGCTTGCCGGCTGGTGAAGCGATGGCTTGCGGCACTGCTGTTGTGTCTACCAATGGCGGCGCCTTGCCCGAGGTGGTGGGTGATGTCTGTATGCAAGTGCCGGTCAAAGATGCTCAGGCCATCGTGCAGGCCGTAGCCACTTTGTTCGACAATCCCGATAAGCGCCGTGCGCTGGCTCAGGCCGGGCGTGAGCGCATGGAAAACATCTTCTGCTGGCGCAAAGCTGCGCTGGAAATGACAGACTACTACTGGAAGGTCATCGATCGTGCAAACCGTTGACTTCAAGCACTTTCTACTTGCCTCTGGCGACAAAGTGCTGGATTTGGGTTGTGGTGAAGGTCGCCACGTTATCTCTGCTTTTGTTGAGGCCGATGTCACCGCTGTTGGGGTGGATTTGTGTCTCAATGACCTGAAAACGGCGCAAACAAAATTTTCCGATTTTGCCGAACCTGACAATACCGCTAAGGGCTTTGGGCTGGCGAATGCAAACGCTCTGCAGCTTCCCTTTGCGGACAATACCTTCGACAAAATCATCTGCTCGGAAGTGCTAGAGCATATTCCCGATTATCGGGCTGTGCTGAAAGAGATTGAGCGCGTGCTTAAGCCTGGTGGGCTGTTTTGTGCCAGTGTGCCGCGTGCCTGGCCTGAGCGAATATGCTGGGCTCTCAGCGATGCGTATTACAAGGTCGAGGGCGGTCACGTGCGCATCTTCGATGCGGCCAAACTGCGCGGGCAGATTCAGGCGTTGGGCTTGCAGTTTTACCACCGTCACTGGGCGCACGCGTTGCATGCGCCTTTCTGGTGGCTGAAGTGTCTGTTTTGGGAAAAGCAGGATCAGAACTTTCTGGTGAAGCAGTATCACCGCCTGTTGGTCTGGGATCTGCTGGAGCGTCCGCGTTTTACTCGCACGTTGGAATCACTGCTTAATCCGGTTGTTGGCAAAAGTGTGGTTATGTACTTTCGCAAACCGGTTGGCGCAGAGGGGGCCGCATAATGAGTGGTGTGTTTCTCAGCAAGGGGCTATTTCCCAAAGAGTTTTTTAAGTCGACCGTTGCGTTTATCAAAATGGTACAGCGTGACGATGGCCTGATTCCCTGGTTTGAAGGTGGTCACGCCGATCCCTGGGATCATACCGAAGCGGCAATGGGGCTCAGTATTGGCGGGGAGTATGACGCGGCAGAAAAAGCGTATGACTGGCTCGCCGAAAATCAACTGGCTGACGGTAGCTGGTGGGCCGCCTACAAAAACGGTGAGGTGGACAATCGCGAGCGCCGCGAAACCAATTTCGTGGCCTATGTGGCAACCGGGGTATGGCACCACTATCTGATTACTCGGCGCGAGCATTTCTTGCGTCGGCTGTGGCCCACTGTCGATCGAGCTATTCGCTTTGTGCTTTCCCAGCAGTCACCCCATGGTGAAATCAACTGGGCTGTGGATACCCACGGTGAGCCGATGTGCGACGCACTGATTACCGGTTGTAGCTCCATTTATAAAAGCCTGGAATGCGCCCACAATATCGCCGTGACCTTGGGCGAAGAACGCAGCGATTGGCTGGTGGCGAGAGAACAGTTGGGCGAAGCCCTGCGGAATAAGCCGGAGCGCTTCGATCGCACTTGGGAAAGTAAGTCGCGTTATTCAATGGACTGGTTTTATCCGGTACTTTCCGGGGCCTTCCCCAAGGCGCGAGCCAAAGAGCATTTGCAAAAACGCTGGCACGAATTTGTCGAGACTGACATGGGTTGTCGCTGTGTTTCTGACGAGCCATGGGTAACCGTAGCGGAATCTTGTGAACTGGTAATGGCACTACTGGCAGCGGGTGATCACGCGCGCGCGGTAACGGTCTACAGCTGGCTGCATCAGTGGCGCCTGAAAAGCGGCGAATACTGGACTGGCTACCAGTTTGTGGAAGATCTGATGTGGCCCGATGAGAAGCCCACCTGGACCGCCGGCGCCATTTTGTTGGCGGCAGATGCGTTGACCGAATACACCGCCGCGCACCATCTTTTTAACCGCGTTACCTTACTGGAAGTCGAGACGGACGAGGCGTTAGACATCGAACGCCGTCAAAAAGTGTAACTCTTGGGCAAGCCTGTTAACGCGTAATGATGTCCGTCATTGTGGCAATGGGTAAATCAACTCTGCCCAGTAAAGTTGCTACATTGTTTTGCCAATTGGTGCCGGTGCTACTGCTGCCGATGGGGTGATTCTCGTAGAGATCATGCTTTCCGTACAGCAGTACGCCAACTTTATCACCCGCTTCCAGTTTCTCAGCAACAGCCACCAGGTCGATGGGTGCAGGGGTGCCGTTGGCGCGTTCGTCCGTGGACAGTATGGGCTGTATTTGGTCGTCCACAAGAAACACAGTGCCCTCGCGTTCTATCCCGATGCCGATAAAAACGGCAGCAGCGTTCAGCCCAGAGGTCGGTGTCGGATCTAAATTACCGGGGCCAGCTTGTACTAGAAGTTGTGCCACTGGCGTTCCCAGCAATACCTGATTTGATCGCGTAACGGTTACGCCACTGATAAAGAGTGCTTCGCCCGTGGCGCTGGCCACGTTATTGTGCGCGCTGCCCAGCACCGTGGTCAGGGGTGGAATGGAAACGCTGAATTCACCAGTGGCCGGAGTGAGCGATTCAACCTGGACCGACTGGCGGTTGTCCAGCGCAGCGCAGATGCGCGGTATCGGCACACCATTGCGGCGGTAGAGCTTTTCATCAAACCACCGCCGGAGAACAGTAATAGCGTCGAGCTTGCCGCAATAGGCTTGACCAATCGGCCCCTGGGAGCCTGAGCCTGAGCGCACGCCACCGTGGCCACTTTCGTGGGCAAGCAGTCGCACATCACCGCCACCGGTACCGAGCTGGTTGAACAATTGGATACCTTCATTCAGCGGGAACAGTGTGTCGCGTATGCCTTGCAGAATCAGGGCGTCGACCTTGGGCATGGAAAACCCGGGGTCAGCGAAATAGGAGGCCAGACTGTTGTCAAAAAACAGCGATTCGGTGACTGGTGCGTCGGCGAGTTCGCGATTGAAGCTGACGCGTACTTGGGTGCAGGCAGCTTCCATTTCCACTGACAGCTCTGCGCCGTCTTCGTCGACAATTTTGTTGCAGATCGCGATGAGCCACGCCTTTTTCAACACAGTGTTCGGTGCAAAACTGTCGCGCAGGTTGTACCAGGTGATTGAGGGAACAATGGCGTCGATGCGGGGGTCTTCTGCCGCCAACATTACCTGAAAGGCGCCGCCGTAGCTGCTACCCAGCAAGCCCACGCGAGGGTCACCAGCAGCATCTTCTATCAGGTTCAGGTTGGTCGCGGCCCAGTCGACCACCGCTTTGGCATCTTCGATTTCAAAGTCCGGCGACATCCCGTGACTGCCGCCGTCAGAGCCCTCGTCGCCATCGTCACCGCCGCGCCCGAAACCGCGCTGGTCATAGGAGATCACTGCATAGCCTGCTTCGCGCAGCGCCACCAGCTGGCTATCAATCTGGCTGACGTAGTCCAGTGTCGAGGCCGCGGTGGCTGGCTTCAGATTCTGAAATTCTGTGGACGAGATCCGGCTGCCACCCCAGCCGTGGCTGTGAATGATCACCGGGTACCGTAAACCGCGCCGATGCTCTTTGGGCAGATAAAGTGTCGCCGTAAGTGTGGTTGTCAGGCTTGCCGTGCCATCGTTGGGTGCGCTGGACACAATGGTAATTTCGCGAATCAGCTCTTCGGGGATCTCATCACGATCCCCGTCGCTATCGCAGCCCTGAAGCAATCCAAGCAGGATGAGTCCGAGCAGCCGTGGAATCGATGTGGTCATGGATACACATTTCGTCATGATCAGCGGTGAGGTACTAAGTATAGAAGTCGGTTAGGTAAGGTTGATCAGATTCAGCAATATTACCGCCTGGTTTGTCTGCGTCTAGCAGCGGCGCAACACCGCCAGTGAGGAGGTGCGCTCCAGCGGTTCAAACAGGCCGGAGGCAATCGCCAGACGATAAATGCCAATGGGCGCCTGCCCGCCTTCCTCCGGTTTGTCGAAGAGGTCATGAATGGCGAGAAGGCCGCCTCGCAGAATATGCCCCGCCCAGCAGCGGTAGTCGGTCAGTGCTGCTTCCAGACTATGCCCGCCGTCGATAAAAACCATTGAGAGCGGTGTGTTCCAGCAACGTGAAGCTACCTCGGAACCGGCAACCAAGGGGACTACTGTGTCATTCAATCCCGCGCGGCTGATATTGCGTCGGAACTCCCGAAAACTGTCAAATTGCTGCTCAGCGGCGTCAAATAGCTCAGGATCGTGGAAGAACTCGCCCTTTTGATGTTCTTCGGAACCGCGATGATGATCTACCGCATAAACGATACTGCCCTGTTGTTGGCAGGCTGCGCCTAATACCACAGTTGACTTGCCGCAGTAGCTGCCAATCTCTAATACGGGGCCTTTCCCAGACTCTTCCAATGCCCGGCGATAGAGCGTTTCGGCTTCGTCGTCACCGAGAAAACCTTTAATCGCCGAAATATCGAGGGGGAGATCCATGTTGTCAGCTCACTAGCATTGCGTAAGGCGGGCACAGTAAACAATTTCTGCACGCCCGGCAACGGCGATTCCGGTCAGCGCTATGCTATGATTTGGCCCCATTGTATTAAGGATGGTCTGCATGAAATTACATATGCCGCGTTTTGATCAGTCCCGCGTTCTGGTGGTGGGTGATCTGATGCTGGACAGATACTGGCATGGCAATACCTCCCGGGTGTCACCGGAGGCGCCGGTACCGGTGGTCGATGTTAAACAGATTGAAGATCGCCCTGGCGGTGCCGGTAACGTCGCCCTCAATATATCGGCCCTGGGCAGCGCCTCGGTGATTGCGGGCTTGGTCGGACGGGACGAAGCCGGTCAGGTGCTGCAGCAACGACTGGAGGCAGCCAACATCCTGTGCCGCCTGCAGGTTGCTGAAGCCCACCCAACCATCACCAAACTGCGAGTGATTTCCCGCCACCAGCAGCTGTTGCGGCTGGATTTTGAAGACCCCTTCGTGCCCGAAGATTCGGCGGCGCTCGCACAACGGGCACTTCAGGAATTGGAAGCGGCGAAAGCGCTGGTTATTTCCGATTACGCAAAAGGTGCCCTGCAGGATCCACAGGTCCTCATTCAGGCGGCGCGCAAGCGCGGCATCCCAGTGCTGGTTGACCCTAAGGGGACAGATTTTCGCAAATACCGTGGCGCCACGCTGCTGACGCCCAATCTGCATGAGTTCGAGGCCATTGTCGGTCGGACCACCAGCGAACAGGATCTGGTAGAAAAAGCCGAGTCGATGATTCATGAATTGGAGCTGCAGGCCTTGCTGGTCACTCGCGGCGAGCATGGTATGAGCCTGATTCGGCCTGGCGAGCCGGAGTTTCACCTGCCAGCGCGGGCGATGGAAGTGTTCGATGTGACCGGCGCGGGTGACACGGTGATCTCGGTGCTGGCGGCGGCGCTTGGGGCGGGGGACGACCTGCCGAATGCGGTGGCCCTGGCCAATCTGGCGGCCGGCATCGTGGTAGGTAAACTGGGCACAGCAGCGATCAGTGCGCCTGAATTACGTCGCGCGGTGCAACGCGAGCAGGGCAGTGAGCGTGGTGCAGTGACGGTAGAACAGCTGCAGTTAGCTCTGGAAGATGCCCGCGCCCACGGCGAAAAAGTGGTATTTACCAATGGTTGTTTCGATATTATCCACGCCGGTCATGTGGGCTATCTCGAGCAGGCCCGGCAACTGGGCAACCGGCTGGTAGTCGCCGTTAACAGCGATGCGTCAGTAAGCAAGCTCAAAGGTCCGGGGCGCCCGATTAACCCCCAAGACAGGCGCATGGCTGTGCTGGCTGGCCTGGAGGCCGTTGATTGGGTAGTGTGTTTTGATGATGATACACCCGAAGATTTGTTGCAGGTGCTCAAGCCCGATGTGCTCGTGAAAGGCGGCGATTACGACAAGCGCGGCGTTGTCGGCTGGGAAATCGTTGAATCCTACGGTGGTCAGGTAAAAGTGTTATCGTTTTTTGATGACTGCTCGACCACAGCCATTGTTGAAAAGGTATTAGAAAAGAACCGGCCAAAATAATGATCGCCCGCGTAGAAGCCGGTTGCTAGCAGGGCGCGCTTCGGAGGCACTATGTCATTCTATGAGCAGCACATTCTGCCGCATGTGATCGATCTGGCGTGCGGCGACAAGGTGATTATGGACGAGCGCAGCAGCCTGCTTGGCGCTGCTGAAGGTCGAGTGCTGGAAGTCGGCATGGGCAGCGGCTTGAATCTGCGTTACTACAACCCGGACAAGGTGGATTTTGTCTGGGGCTTGGAGCCTTCCGAGGGTATGCGCAAAAAAGCCCGCAAAAACCTGGCTCGCTCCCCGGTACAGGTGGAATGGCTCGGTTTGCCCGGGGAGGAGATCCCGCTTGACAACCACAGTGCGGATACGGTGGTGTTGACCTTTACCTTGTGTACCATCCCTGGCTGGGAGGCGGCGCTCAAACAAATGCACCGGGTGCTCAAACCCGGCGGCAGGTTGTTGTTCTGTGAGCATGGGGCGGCCCCCGATGCATCAGTGGCGCGCTGGCAAGATCGCATCAACCCGGTGTGGAAGAAAGTTGCTGGAGGCTGCCATCTCAATCGTCGTATTCCAGAACTGTTGGCCCAAGGTGGCTTTACTATCGGCGATCTGCAGATGGATTACCTGCCGAAAACGCCGCGTATCGCGGGTTTTCGCTATAAGGGATACGCCACGCCGTGATCGACCTGTATTTTGCCCCCACCCCCAATGGCTGGAAAATCACCATCATGCTGGAGGAGTGCGGTTTGCCCTATCGGGTCATTCCGTTGAACATTGCCGCCGGGGAGCAATTCGAAGAGAGCTTCCTCCGCCTGAATCCGAATGCGCGAATGCCTGTCATTGTTGATCACGACGCTGACGGAGGGCCGCTGAGTGTGTTTGAATCCGGCGCCATTCTGATGTATCTGGCGGAAAAAAGCGGACAGTTCATGCCTCGCGATCAGCGGGGTTTTTACGATGTTGCCCAATGGCTGTTCTGGCAGATGGCAAATCTCGGCCCAATGGGCGGCCAGGCCAGCCACTTTGTGAATTACCAGGATACCGAAGAAAACCAGTACGCCAAGGCGCGCTACCTCAATGAGTATGATCGCCTTTTGGGCGTGATGAACTATGCATTGAAATCACGGCCCTACCTGGCTGGAGAATACTCCATCGCGGATATGGCGAGCTTCCCATGGGTGTTGCCGTACAAGCGCTATGGTTTTGACCTCAATAATTTTCCCGATCTCAAGCGCTGGTACGATGAACTGAAGCAGCGGCCAGCTCTGCGTCGAGGGGTGGATATTGGCAAGGATTTGCGGCCTGCGCCTGGCACCCTGGACGAGTCCGCCCGGAAAATGTTGTTCGGGCAGGATTCCCAGCGTTATCGGGCCGAGGGCGAGCCGGGTCAACGCGACAGCGGGCGGACTAACGACTGATCTCCTATGGCGAATTTATTCTGTTACGGTACGCTGATGTATACGCCCCTGCTGGAGGCGCTGGTTGGTCGCGAGTGCACGGTAGAGCCGGCAACACTGCCAGACTTTGCCTGCTACGGGGTAAAGGCCGCCGCATACCCGGCTGTTATCGAACAAGCTGGAGCACAGGTTCGCGGTGTGCTGGTTCGGGATATTCCGCCAGGCGGTTGGCAGGCACTGGATCGCTACGAAGGGGAATACTATCGCCGCGAGCCGGTGCAGGTGACGCTCGACGATGGCCGCGAGCTTGAAGCCAATACCTACGTCATGCGACCGCGCTATCGCAGCCGCCTGAGCCGCCGCAGTTGGCAGTACGGTCTGGATGCAAAGCGCTATGCCAAGGCCCAGTGCTTAATGCTCAAAGCGGAGACCTAGCCGCGCAGCGTGAACCGAACAGTGCTTTTGTTACGTATCTATCACATCATAAAAACAGGACCCTATGCGTAATGACTAACGGCCTTCAGACAATCAGTCCGGGCGAGCATCGCTTGGCTGGCGATATAATTGCCGCCGGATTTTCGGATGACCCCGTTAACTGTTGGACATTTCGCAACCCGGCAGCTTTGCGGCCTGTATACACCGAGATGGCGCGAGCGCTTTACCTTCGTGTGGGTTTCGGCCACCGTTGCGCCGACAAGGCGGCTAGTCTGTGGCTGCCGCCGGGGGTGCACAAGCATTTCGGCTTGCGCTCAACCCTGACCATGGCGCGCCATATCCTTGGCAAGGGTGGTGTTCGTGCGGCGCGCAACGCACTGCTCATCGATCAGGCGATGGAACGCAAGCATCCTACCTCAGATCACTACTACCTATTTGCCATAGCCGCGCGACCGGAACATCAGGGCAAAGGCTACGGCGGCGCGCTAATGGCTAAGGCACTGGAGCGTATTGATGCGCAGCAACAGCCGGCTTATCTGGAAAATTCGAAACCGGAAAACACCAGCTTTTATCGTCGCTTCGGCTTTGACATTGTAGAAGAGCTGCGGGTTGCCGACGACGCACCACCGCTGTTACTGATGTGGCGGCCAGCGCAGTCGTGAGCGCAGGTATGGCGGCAAAGCGTGGCCCTTGTTGCCTGTGTGGACGGGAAACGCACCTTAGCTTCCATCACTTAATTCCCCGCAAATTGCACCGGCGAACGTTTTTTCAAAAGCAGTACAGTCGTGAGCAACTCAATGAAGGCATTATGGTCTGTCGCCAATGCCACAATGGCATTCACCGGTTCTATGACGAAATGACCCTAGCCAAGCAGTTTGACTCACTTGATGCACTACGCCGCGATCCGGCCCTGCAGCGACACTTCGACTGGGTGGCACGTCAGAAAGTACGGATTTAATGATGCGCTGCGTGGTCACAACTACACGAGATCACAACGGGATTGGCTCATGGCAATTGATGACAGCATAGATCTGGCGGCTCTGCGGCGCCGTGAGGAAAGAGCATTTGCTGCGCTGGTCGGCCTGCATCACCGTGCGTTGCTGGCAACGGCGACGGCCATTGTCGGTTCCAATGATGCCGAAGAAGTAGTGCAGAACACGTGGATTAAAGCCTACTCGGCGCTACCGAAATTTGAGGGCCGCGCCGCGCTGCGAACCTGGCTGACGCGTATTGCCATCAATGAAGGTCGTATGTTGCTGCGCGGTCAGCGCCGGGAGATGTCACTGGACAGTGGCGACGACGGGCAACCTTTAGCGGATCGGTTTCGAGACAATGGGCATTGGAGTAAGCCGCCGGTAACGTGGCATGATGAGTCTCCTGACGGATTGCTTATGCAGCGCGAGCTAGAAGCCTGTCTTCGGCGCCTGCTGGCAGCCATGCCATCGCGGCAGCGGGCCATGCTGGAATTGCGCGACGCGGGCGGCCTCGAATTTGAGGAAATCTGTAACGAACTGGCCATTTCTGCATCCAATGCTAGAGTACTGCTGCATCGGGCTCGCACCCAGCTGTACAAACTTGTGGACCATTACCAGGAAACGGGCGAATGCTGAAATGCCGTGAAATCGTGGAGCATGCTGATGCCTTGCTGGCGACAGAGTTGTCGCCAGGGCGGCGTATGGCTGTGCGCGTACACCTGTTAATGTGCCGGCACTGTCGACGTTATGTCAGACAATTGCAGGATCTATTGCGCGCTGTTCCACAGATGCATGGCCGCGCAAGTGATGCAGAGGTGGCTAAGGTCGTTCGCGCGGTGCGCGAGCACGACAAGGACGCCTGACAACTACTCGTTATCTTTTTCAAACGCCATGACACAAGGCCAGTATGCAAAACGAAGTTAAAGATTATTACGGCAAACAACTGCAAACCAGCAGTGACCTGCAAACCGATGCCTGTTGCGATGTTGCACCACCGGAATGGCTCAAACCGATACTGGCCAAGCTGCATCCGGAGGTGGTGAGTCGTTACTACGGCTGTGGTCTGGTGGCGCCCACTGCGCTGCGTGGTATGCGTATATTGGATCTAGGCAGTGGCAGTGGTCGTGATGTCTATGCGCTGTCAGCGCTCGTAGGCGAGTCGGGCCATGTGGTTGGTGTGGATATGACGCCAGAACAGTTGGCGGTAGCTCGTGCGCACCAGGATTATCACCGCGATCAATTTGGTTACGCGCAATCCAATGTGACCTTTCTGGAGGGTTACATCGAGAAGCTGGATGAACTGGGTTTGGCTGATAACAGTTTTGATATCGTTATCTCAAACTGTGTCATCAATCTGTCGCCGGATAAAGATGCCGTGCTGCGCGAAGTCTATCGGGTGCTGAAACCCGGAGGTGAGTTCTACTTTTCTGACGTTTACTGCGATCGCCGGCTGGCGGACGCACTGCGCACTGACCCGGTGCTCTATGGCGAATGCCTTGGCGGCGCCCTGTACTGGAATGATTTTCTCAGTCTTGCCAAGCGCAGTGGTTTTGCAGATCCGCGACTGGTTGAGGATCGCCCGCTGGGTATTAACAATCCGGATATTTCACAGAAGCTGGCGCCAGCGCAGTTTTTTTCGGCGACCTACCGTCTGTTTAAAATTGATGGCCTGGAACCCGCCTGCGAAGACTACGGGCAAGCGGTAATTTACCGTGGCGGTGTTGATGGTAGCGAGCAGGTCTTTGTACTGGATGGTCACCACAAGATTGAAAAAGGCCGGGTGTTTCCGGTATGCGGCAATACCTGGCGCATGCTGGCGGAGTCGCGTTTCGCTCCGTACTTCGAATTTATTGGCAACTTTGATGTGCACTACGGTATTTTTCCTGACTGTGGTGATCTGATGCCCTTTGCGAACACTGGCGATGACGAGTTCGGAGCCTGCTGCTGATGGTATTGATCGCCCGTTCCGACAGCTGGCTCCATACATCCTCCGGCGAGCCCCGCGGCTATATTGAAACGCCGCGTTTGCGCGAACTCTGGTTTCACACCGGCACGGCCTGCAACCTGCGCTGCCCCTTTTGCCTGGAGGGCTCTAAACCCGGCGATGACCGTCTGCAGCTGATGACGCTGGCGGATGTGCAGCCCTATATTGACGAAGCTGTAGCGCTGGGCGTGGAGAATTTTTCGTTTACTGGCGGTGAGCCCTTTGTGGCACGCGATTTTCACAATATTCTGGATTACGCGCTGGGGCATAGACCCTGTCTGGTGCTCACCAATGGCACCCGGCCACTGTTGCAGCGTCTTAGCCAACTGGAGCCATTGGTCAATGCCGCGCACCCTTTGCGATTTCGAATCAGTATTGATTACCCGGATGCCGCGCGTCATGAGGCGGGTCGTGGCGCAGGCACCTATGCGGAATCCTTTGACGCGCTGAAGCAACTGCACACCATGGGTTTTGAAGTGTCGGTGGCTCGGCAGTGGCAGTCGGGCGAAGACACGGCAGCGGTCGAGCAGGCCTATCGGGATGAATTGCATCGTGTCGGCCTACCGTCAGACCTGCGCCTGATTTCATTTCCTGATTTTCTCCCCCCCGGCGCCACCGCCGACGTGCCAGAGATTTCCGAAAACTGTATGACCGAGCACCATACCAGCGAAAGTCGCGCGCAGTTTATGTGTGCATTTAGCCGCATGGTGGTCAAACACAGTGGTAGAACTGGTGTTTATGCCTGTACGCTGGTGGATGACGACCCGCACTACAACCTTGGCGCTACGCTCAAGGAGAGTCTGGACACCCGGGTCATGCTGCGCCACCACCGCTGTTTCAGCTGCTTCAGTCACGGTGCTTCTTGCAGCGAAATCTAACCCGCACTACGACGCACAACGGAGGCTGACCAAACAATGGCGAAAAAAGCCCTGATACTACTGCTGCTCGTGTTGAGCGTTGGCGGGCTGTTATTTTTTGATCTCGGTCGCTGGCTGAGCCTGGACTACCTGCAAAGTCAGTTGGGCGATATTCGCGCTTATGTGGATGCAGAGCCATTACTTGCTGGCGTGCTTTTCTTTCTGGCCTATGTAGTGATCACGGCTTTATCGCTGCCCGGTGCTGCGATTATGACCTTGGCGGCGGGTGCTATATTCGGATTAGTAAAAGGCGTTTTTCTGGCATCGTTTGCGGCCAGTGTCGGGGCAACCCTGGCGTTTTTTGTGGCGCGCTACCTGCTCCACGACTGGGTACAACAGCGCTTTGCCGAGAGGATGAAAGCCATCAATCGCGGGGTGGAACGCGACGGCGCACTGTATCTTTTTTCACTGCGCCTGGTGCCAATATTCCCTTTCTTTATCATCAACCTGTTGATGGCTTTGACACCCATTCGCACCTGGACATTTTATTGGGTAAGCCAGTTGGGTATGTTGGCGGGTACGATTGTGTACGTGAATGCGGGAACGCAACTCGCGCGCATCGAGTCTCCAGCGGGCCTGTTGTCGCCGCAGCTTATACTGGCCTTTACCCTGTTGGCATTGTTGCCGTGGGTCGGCCGTGCCATCGTCAATCGGATGCAGGCAGTGCGGGTGTATCGTGGCTGGCGTAAACCGAAGAAATTTGATCGCAACCTGATTGTTATTGGGGCAGGCTCTGCCGGCTTGGTCAGCGCGTATATCGCAGCCACGGTCAAAGCCAGCGTAACCCTGATAGAACGCGACAAGATGGGCGGGGACTGTCTGAATACCGGTTGTGTGCCCTCCAAAGCGCTTATTAAAAGTGCGCAGGTACATCACCTCGCCGGCCATGCCCCGGACTACGGCCTCAAGCCGCTGTCGCCGCAAACCGATTTTGCGGGGGTGATGGGGCGAATCCAGTCGGTCATTGAGAAAATCGAACCTCATGATTCCATCGAGCGTTACAGTGAGCTGGGTGTGGATTGCCGGCAGGGTGAGGCAACCCTGATTTCCCCGTGGGCGGTTGAAATCCGCAATCCGCAGGGAGATGTGGAAACGCTCACCGCTAAAAATATTATTCTCGCAGCGGGTGCGCGCCCCTTGGTGCCGCCATTTCCGGGGCTAGACGAAGTGGGCTACCTCACGTCGGATTCGCTGTGGTCCTTGCAAGACTTGCCGGGTAGGTTGCTTGTGTTAGGTGGTGGCCCCATTGGCTGTGAGCTGGCGCAGGCGTTTGCGCGACTTGGATCTAGCGTTAGTCAGGTTGAGATGCTGCCCCGCGTACTGCCCAGAGAAGATGACGACGTGGCTCAAGCGGCAGCAAGTGGTCTGCGTGACAGCGGGGTGAATCTGTTAACAGGTCACAAAGCTGAGCGCTTTGCGCTGGAAGGCAAGGACAAGGTGTTGTACGTCACAACGGGTGATCAGCAAGTGCGCTTGGTGTTTGATGAAGTGCTGATTGCGATCGGCCGACAGGCGAATACGGAAGGTTTTGGGCTCGAGCAGCTTGGTTTTGAAAAACGCGAAAACGGCACCGTCGCGGTTAACGACTTTATGCAAACCCGGTACCCGAATATCTACGCCTGCGGCGATATTACCGGCCCCTATCAGTTTACCCACGTCGCGGCTCACCAGGCCTGGTATGCGGCGGTCAATGCTCTGTTTGGTCGTTTTAAAAAGTTTCGGGTAGATTATTCGGTTATCCCTTGGGCAACCTTTATTAGTCCGGAGATAGCGCGGGTTGGATTGAATGAGCAGGATGCGAGGGCCGAAGATATTGAGTTTGAGGTTACCCGCTATGGTATTGACGATCTTGATCGAGCCATCGCCGACGGTAATGCCAGTGGCTTTGTGAAAGTGCTCACCCCGCCGGGCTCAGACCGTATTCTGGGCGTGACCATAGTCGGCGCCAATGCCAGTGATCTAATAGCCGAATATGTTCTGGCCATGAAACATCGTATTGGTCTTAAAAAGATTCTGGGGACTATTCATATCTACCCGACCATGGCTGAGGCTAACAAGTATGCTGCCGGTGAGTGGGGTAAAGCACACGCACCGCAGAAACTGCTGCAGTGGGTAGCGCGATTTCATCGCTGGCAACTCTAGCGCTGACGGTACAGGAACTGAGCGGCATGGCTCCGTCGTTTCTATCGTTGGAGAGCTTTTGTGCGCCTGATAGCGAAGTCAAGCTCCGGTATCAGGCTCAATCCCGATAGCAGGCTAAGCCTGATTATCGCGCTGCGGGGGTTATTACCCGCAGCGAGTTGCTGTATACCCCAGCTTTCGGCTCCGCACCGCCGCGGATAAACGCTTAGAGCAAAAGTGCGTCCGGCAGTCTTAACTCGTAGGTTTCGCCGGTACCGTTGCGGCGCTGTGAGCTGAAGTACAGGCGTGACCCGTCTGGGGAAAAGGCCGGTCCGGTAATTTCCGACCCGGGGTGAAAGACTTCCACCAGCGGGCGCGCCTGCTGGTTGGGCAACACCACCATGATGCGTGAGCTGGGTGCCTGCGGTGGGTCTTCCGCCACAATCACGTCGCCCCAGGGACTGACCGTCAAGTTATCGACATCGCCGAAATCCGGTTCGATCTGACTGTTGTCAAAGATCAGTTCCAGTAGGTCGTTTTCTATATCCAGCGCCCACACCCGATTGTCACCTTTGGTGGTGAAGAAAATCACGCCGCGCGTCGCTGTATGGCCTCCGGCAGGAATATCGCCCGCAGCTAGTTCGTAATACCACAGCCCTTCACCGCCGTCGAAGACGGTACCGGGCGGATTAGCCCCGGCGCTTTCGATCTCGCTGCGCACATCGGGTTGTGCCTTATCTGGCTGAATCACATCGCGCCAACTTACCGGACGTAGCTGCTTCAATGCGCTGTCGTCGGTTTCGTAGCCACCGTCTTCGAGCCCTGCAATATTGAGCACTTGCAGAGTACCGTTTTCCATTGCCAGGCGACCGTCGGGTTGAATATCACTGGGGTCTGCGAACCACCGATAAAAGCGGCCATCGCCGGTATCCTCAGTCAGGTAAATCACATTGTGGATGGGGTCTACCGCAATGGCTTCATGGGGAAACAGGCCCAGCGATGGTTTGGCGATACCTTCGCTTTCGTTATAAGGATCGCATTCGAAGCAGAGTCCGTCCCTCACTTCCTCGCAGGAAACCCAGGTATTCCATGGCGTTTTTCCGCCAGCGCAGTTCTGCCGGGTGCCGGTGAGAATTGGGTACGCGGCTTCGGTTTCGCCGGCGGCGTTAAAGCTGATAGCGCCGCAACCGCCCAGTGGCAATTGCGGAACTTCGGCATTGGATGTGTAAATCCAGCCGCCTTCGGGTCGGGTGTAACAGGCGCCGCCATCCGGGAAACTGTGCCAGCGATAGCTGCTCATGGGCGCACTGGCTGCAGGCGTTTGCACCGGCAGCTGGGAGGTGGCAATGGCGCGAATAGCAAAACCCGCCGGTACTGCAATCTGGGTAAAGGGATCGGGCGAGCCTAGGTCACTGATTCCGGCAAGTCGCCCCAGCGGGATATTCAGCTCCGGTGCGCCACTGCTGGCGCCGCTGGTTGGTGTTGCTCCGGTGTTGGAGCTACTCGATGAGCTGGAGCTATTACAGGCGGCGAGTACGGGGGCTAGACCGGAAGCGGCAGCAGCGTAAAAAGCTTTGCGCAGTAGCGCGCGGCGTGAGTAGTCGGGAACCATCGCATATCTCCGCGAATACATTGGTGAATTTGCGCGTATTGTCTTAGGAAACGATGTCAGAATTGTTACAGGATGGCGTCAATCGAATGCAGGCGGCGTAGGAGATAGCGTTGCTGTGTGCTTTGCCGGGAAAGCGCAAGGGCATGCTGCAGTTCCATGACAATTGCCTGCACTGTTCGCAAAGTGAATGTATACAATGGGTGATAGGGCTTCATCAGGTTTTGCCCGATGTTATGCATTCACGTAAGCTTTGCGCCCCATGAATGATTTACAGCGTTTTTTAAGCGATTTGGCCAGCTTTTTATGGGGGCCGCCGCTGGTGACCTTGCTGGCCGGTGGTGGAATTTTCTTTTTGCTCTATTCCCGGCTGTTGCCCTATCGCTATTTACCGCAAAGCATAAAGTTGCTGGCTCGTCGCGCTGACGATAATGAACCCGGTCAGCTTTCCCATTTCCAGGCCTTGAGTACCGCGCTGTCGGGAACTCTGGGTATGGGAAATGTGGCGGGAGTGGCTATTGCGATAGCGATGGGTGGCCCAGGTGCCATTTTCTGGATGTGGATGAGCGCGTTGCTGGGTATTGCTACCAAATTTTATACCTGTTCGCTGGCGGTGATGTTTCGCGGAAAAGACAGTCTGGGTGAATGGCAGGGCGGCCCCATGTACGTGGTACGTGAAGGCCTTGGCCCGCGTTGGCGGCCGCTGGCCTATTTCTTTGCTCTGGCAGGCCTGTTTGGCACGATGCCTGTATTTCAGGTCAATCAGTTGGTTCAGGTACTGCGCGACACGATTGCGGTTCCCGCGGGCTTGCCCAGCGAGGCCTATTTTCTGTTTGAGCTGACGTTGGGGCTGCTGTTGGCGTTGGTGGTTATCGTGGTTGCGCTGGGTCAGCTGCCGCGACTTGCCCGCGTCACGGCGGTAATGGTGCCGCTGATGGTGGCGGGCTATCTCTTGCTGACTTTTGCGGTGTTGATAATGCATCTTGAGGCGGTGCCCGCGGCCTTTCGCTTAATTATCAGTGATGCATTCAGCGGCGAAGCGGCTGCCGGTGGTGTGCTGGGCGCGGTGATCATTACTGGCTTTCGGCGCGCTGCCTTTTCTAACGAGGCCGGTATTGGTACCGAAGCGATGGCACACGGTGCGGCCAGAACCGCAGAGCCTGTGCGCGAGGGCCTGGTTGCCATGCTGGGCCCGGTGATCGACACGCTCATAGTCTGCACCTGCACAGCGCTGGTAATCTTGATCAGTGGGGTATGGCAAAGCGCTGATGTCAATGGTGTAACAATGACGGCTCAGGCATTTAACCTGCTGTTTCCGGTTGGCGGGGCGTGGCTGCTGGCTATTTTGGTGGCGGTGCTGAGTATGAGCACGGTCTTTACGTTCTGGTACTACGGCAGCAAGTGTCTGGGCTTTCTGATTGGCGCTGAGTATCAAAAGCACTATGTGTGGTTGTATGCAGTGTTAGTCGTGTTGGGAGCCGTGGCGTCGCTTAAGGTAATCGTTAGCGTGGTGGATTCCATGTACGCGCTGATGGCGATTCCCACCATGATATCTGCCCTGCTGCTGGCGCCCAAAGTAAACCAGGCGGCGCGGCAGTATTTCACTGCGTAGTTGGCTCGTTCGGCGCAAGCCCGGCGCCTACCCGATGATGCTGTCTGGTAGCGCCGGTTTTGCGGGTTCTTCAATCGGCTACGGCTACCAGCGAAAGCTAACTTTGGTAAACAATTCCCGTCCTGGATTCTGGCTGGGATTGTAGGTGCCGGGGAACATGGCGGTATCAATGACCTGATTGAGTTCACGCTCATCGGTCAGGTTCTTGCCGCCGATACTGATGGCCCAACCATCGTCGAGACTC